>QIEW01000360.1 GCA_003230535.1 bacterium | reverse complement strand
TAGTTTTTTCCTTTAAAAATCATCCTTTGGAAATCTTAGCCCCCCAAGCCGCTCCCCCTCTAATTACCACTTTGGAGGAGAAAGCCGGTCTCTTGGAGCAGTTGGGCATAGATATTTTTCTCCAACATCCCTTTACTCGGGAGCTGGCCCGGATGCCGCCGGAAGATTTTTTAAGGCGGATGATTTACCGCTATTTACAACCGGAAGTGATTGTTGTTGGCAGAGATTATGCTTTTGGCAAAAACCGGGCCGGTAATCCGGAAGTCCTCAGAGCCTTTGGAGAACTGCTGGGTTACGAAGTGTTGATCTCTGAAGCGATAGAAGCGGAAGGGATAAGGATAAGCAGCAGCATTATCCGCCGGGACCTCCAGCAAGGAAAAGTAGAGGAAGCCGGACGCTTTTTAGGCCGCAATTACTCTTTAGCAGGAGTAGTGGCGCCCGGTCATGGTCGAGGTCTGGGTTACTCTACGGCTAACTTATCACAAGTAACTAAAATTATCCCGGGTCGCGGTGTGTATGCTACTTGGGCGCACCTAAATCTTGATCGGCCTGAAGATCATCTGCGCTGCCCAAGCGTAACTAATATTGGTTATCAGCCTACCTATGGTAAAAATGAACTCGCTATCGAGGCGCATCTATTGGATTTCTCGCACAACCTTCACGGACAGAGGCTTCGGCTGGAATTTGTCGCTCGCCTCCGAGATGAACAAACCTTCCCATCGCCGGCGGCTTTGAGTAAGCAAATAAGCCGCGATATCCAGACCGCCAGACAAATCCTGGCCCAATCCTAACCTTCAGTTAATCCGAGCGATGTCAAAATATATAGTTAATCAGGAATAAATTCAACTTGTTACCCGAACAATTAGGGATCATAAACACGCTCCCGCTGGTTGCTTCCATAGCAGGAGTTTTCGACAATTTGTATGAGCCATTTTATTTTTTGACCGTTATTCTATAAGTAGCTGTATTAAAATAATATCATCAATATTTGCCGCAGATTTATGAATAATCCGGGGTTATGGGTGTTGGTGTAATTTTGCCGCTGCTGTTTTGGGGAAGTTCAATGGTTAATTTGTTTATGTGCTGTCGGGTTCTCAAACCCGACAGGCTGAATGAGTGGCAGGGTTGAGAACCTGCCACCACCTAAAAAACCGCAGTCAGGTCTGAGGACCTGACTGCACAAAACGACAGTTTGTATGTCTGAAAGTCCGCACCGTAAGGTGCGCTAAGTTGTTAAAACACCGACTTTTTACAATAAGCAGGTATTAGAAATCAAAATGGGGTAGCTGTACGCCCCCAACAACTGGATAATAAATATGGCTAATTTACTTCTTACCAATAGTTGTAACCGCTCCTGCCCATATTGCTTTGCCTTAAAGGAAAAGGGAGAGAAAACCGGCTTCCTCTCCCGGGAGAACTTGAGGCAGGTATTAGAATTCCTGAAATCATCGGGAACCAGGGATATTTCACTCTTAGGAGGCGAACCTACTCTACATCCGGAGTTTGGTTCGATATTAAACTATATTTTAGGCGAAGGTTTTCGGGTAAAGGTTTTTTCGAATGCTTTGATACGTCCGGAATCGCTGAATGCCTTAGTTAAAACGGAATCTCCCGGCCTAAACGTAATACTAAATGTAAATCACCCTCATCAAAATTCACGCCAGGAGTGGAGGCGCATCCTCAAGACATTGGAGATGCTCGGGCCTAAAGCCACCTTAGCCTATAATATTTATCAGTCTCAGCTGGAGTTGGATTTTATACCGGAGCTTATCAAGAAATATAAGCTTTACCGGGCTGTTCGGTTAGGGATAGCTCAACCGATATGGGGGGCGGGAAATGCTTATGTACCACTGGAGAAATATTTTACTATCGGCCCACAGATTGTGGCTTTTGCCAAGGAATGTGACAAGTATGATATCCGGCCATACTTCGACTGCGGGTTCATTTTATGCATGTTCTCAGAGGCAGAGATAGGCCAACTATATTACTCGGGAGTAATGTTCAATTTTTATTGTTCTCCCGCCATAGATTTCGGCCCAAACCTGGATGTCTGGCATTGTTTTCCGCTTTCCAAATGTTTCCGCAAGAATTTAAGAGACTTTACAAGCTGCCTTGAAATATCAAAGTTTTACACCGAAAAATTTCAGCCGCTAAGAATTTTTGGGACCATGGAGCGTTGCGCCAACTGCAAATATCTAGGACGACAACAGTGCTCCGGCGGATGTCTGGCTCATAAATTACGGGTGTTCCACATGGAACCGCCGACTGAAGAGGAAAAAAAGAGATCAACCGGCGCGGCGTAGGGTGCGCTTGATAATTTTTATTCTTCTCCGCAATACTTTCAGTTGCTTGCTATCCCGATTTTGGTCGGTTAAGACCTGGGCTTTTTGGGTTTTAAGCGCCTTTATTTTTGTTTTCAGTTCCTTTTTGTCTATCGCCGGCTTATGGGCGCCTTTAACGACCTCTTCGTAAGAGATACCCAGTAATGGGCAAATAGCCTCCAGAAGCTGCGTTTTGCTCATTCCATGCACACCTGTTAACTCATCATGATACTTCTCAAGAGCTTTTTCTTTCAGCTTGGTTACCGGCAATTTTTGCAATTGACGAAATTCGGCTAATTTTTTTGAATCCATTTCTCCTCCTCTAATTTAAACGTATAGGAATTTCCATTTTTTCGGCTAATAAAACAAGTAGATAAGCTTTTATGTGCTGTCGGGTCGTCGGGTCCTCAGACCCGACAGGCTGAATGGGTGGCAGGTTTACTGAACCTGCCACCACCTAAAAAGTCCGCACCAGCGGTGCGCTAAGTTAACAGTATTATCATGATTTATCACCGAGGCGGCGAGTGGCCAACCCCACTCCTACCGCTGCGAGGGGCGTCATGTAAGAGATCTGCTCCAGCGTAAATTTCTTATTATCCACCGCAATCTCTTTGAAAGGGTTGGTCCGTTCGACCGGTAAACCTAATCCTTCGCTTAATAAGTGATCAAACCCCCGTAATAATCCTCCACCGCCTGATAAAAGGATACGGCTAACTTCAGTTTGATGGGTTGCGCTAAAAGATTTTATGTATTGTTTTATTTTATGGATCAGTTCCAGGGAGACGTTAATAAGAATCTGACGGAGGGCCTTGGGGTTGGCTTTTCCTATGGACCGGCCCCGCTTGGCCATTTCGGCTCTCTCCAGTGACAATCCCAGACGCTCACTGATAGCGCTGGTATAAGTATTACCTCCCAGAGGGAGAGCGCCCGCTAGGGCAGTGGAACCATTGATAAGGAAATTGATACTGGTCTGCCCGGCTCCTATATCTATTAATGCCATCGGCTTATGATTTTCGAGGTGGTAGTTTATCTCATACTGGTTTTCTAAAGCCAGTAATGCTAAATCTACCACTGCCGGATAAAGACCAGCCTTTTGGACAATCTGGAGCAGCTCATTCACCTTCTCCCTACTGCATGCCGCCAATAACAAATTCATGGTCTTCTCTTCCGGGGAGGTCGGCAGTATTTGATAATCAATGAATGATTTTCCGGGATCAAACGGTAGATACTGCTCCGCTTCCCAGGGAATTATCTCATCAAGCTCATCTTTGGGCACTTTAGGAAGCTGAATTAATTTTACAGCTACCGAAGAGCCGGATACACCCACGGCAACTTTTTTATTTTTTATATTATGTTCCTGGAACAGCTTTCTGATGCTGTCGGCGATCAATTCTGTATTAAGCCTGTCTCCGTCCAGGATAGCCCCAGCCGATAGTGACGCCGCCTCTAACATCTTGAGGTAAAACCCATGATAGCCAAACCCCAACTCTACCAACTTAATCGTGTCGGCGCCAATATCCAATCCCACTAAATCCGGCCCATGCGAAGCCATTTTCCTCCTCACATTAACTAAACAAAGCGACTTACGCCATTAATAACCGCTAGCGCTTATTAGTCGCCTAATACCCTCTGGGAACTTAGCAATTACCCAGCTTTATAATTTCTTCCGTCTGAACAAATTAACCATTAAACTTCCCAAAAACAGCAGCGCTAAAACCACACCTATACCCATATAACACAGGCGTTAGAGAACCTAGATCGTGGCGAATGATTTTAACTGCCGGCAATAACTGATTTATATGCTATACTACATGAAGAAAATTATCAACCCAAGGATCATAACTGAGGTTAAAAAACCGTCAATCGGCCGTTCCCTGGGCTCCGGACGGGGGGTGATCATATGCGTGTTGGCATTGGATATGATATCCATAGGCTGGCGGAGGGCCGCCATCTTATGTTGGGCGGCGTGCAAATTCCGCATCATTTGGGGTTAGTGGGACATTCGGATGCGGACGTAGTACTCCATGCTATTTCGGACGCTATACTTGGAGCGGCGGCTTTAGGAGATATCGGCCGGCATTTTCCGGATAATAATCCCCAATACAAGAACATTTCCAGCCTGATCTTACTTAAAAAAGTCGTTGGAGTATTGCAAGAGCATGGTTACTGCATCTGCCAGGTGGATACGGTAATAATAGCTGAACAACCCCAGCTATGGCCCTTTATTCCTAAGATGCGGGAGAGAATTGCCGATGCTCTGGAACTGGGGGTCTCGGCGGTCAGCCTGAAGGCCAAGACTAATGAGGGCCTGGGACAAATCGGCGCCCAAAAAGCTGTGGCCGCCTATGCGGTAGCTACTATCAAGCACGCCTGACCGCGCTCAGGGTGATAATATCCGATGAGTGCAAGCCCCCCTGACATGCCCGAAAATCCTACTGCTGCAAAACAGCCGCTTAAACGGTATCGCCGCTTGGCGGAAATTATTTCCTACGCCTGGTGGCGCAGGCCGATAGTGTGGCTGCTGGGAAGTTATCTGGCGGGGATAGCCTTGGGCCGGATAAATTCTTCCCCGACGGGTACTCCTTTGCCGGTGTGGCTGCCCCACTGGCAGTGGTTGGGATTAGGGCTTCTGCTCCTTGGAGTCATCGGATTAATTTGCTTAAGCCGGGGCTATAGGTCGGCTTATCCTGTCTTAGGTTTGGCCGTGTTAGCTGCCGGTTGGCTTAACTTTTCCTTCCAATTTAATTATCTTCCACCTCAACATATCAGCCGTAAGATCACCCCGCACAAGACATTACTCAAAGGATGGATAGTCGCTCCGCCCCAGATGCGCTTCCGAAAGACGAGGGTCCTTCTGGAAGCGGAGCAGATAGAGAAGGATGGGAAACTGGAGGATACTTGTGGTTTGGTCTTCCTTAACTTATATCAACTCGATCAAGATGTACGTTTACGTTATGGAGAAGAGTTAGGGATCAAAACGAAGCTCCATCTACCCCGGAGTTTTGCCAACCCCGGCGGGTTTGACTACCGGGAATATTTGAAGCGGCAGGGGATAATGGTCGCCGGGAATGCGGGTGGCCGCTATTGCATCCAGCGGTTGGGCTGGGGGCCCGGGAGTGTCATAAAATCCTGGATTTATGAGCAGAGAAGCCGACTTTCAGATTTTTTCGCAAAAGAATATCCGAGGCGGGAGGCCGGTTTCCTGCGGGCAATACTCCTCGGAGAACGTCATTGCATCTATACTTACCTTAAAGATGAATTTGCCAAGGTAGGGTTAGCCCATCTGTTGGCTATCTCGGGCCTGCATGTGGGTTTCCTGGCCCTGTTGGTATTCGGCCTCTGCCGCCGGTTGCTCTTGCTCTTGCCATACAAATTGTTGGAAAAAATTACTCTGTGGATGAACCCCAACCAATTGGCCGCCCTCCTTACCCTTCCCTGGTTGATGTTCTATGCGATCCTGGCGGGTTCCCGGAATCCCATCATCCGGGCGGTTATCATGATTTCGGTCTATCTTGTCGGGGTGGCGCTGGACAGACAGAGGGAGTTATACAATACTCTGGCTTTGGCCGCCCTAATTATCCTTCTCTGGAACCCTCAATCTATTGCAGATGTAAGCTTCCAACTCTCATTTACCACCGTTTTTTTTATTATCTATGCAATCGATACCTTGGCAGGCAGGGAGAAACCCGCTTTGCCGATCGAACCATCCTGGAGCGATAGACTGTTTAAGCGCCTGGGGGAATTTCTGTGGGTATCTTTGGCGGCCTACCTCTCCTCCCTGCCATTGGTGGTTTACCATTTTAACCGGATCTCTGTGGTCGGTTTTTTTGCCAACCTGGTGGGTATTCCGCTGGCATGGCTGATTATTCCAACGGGCCTCAGCGCCGGCTTGGCGGCTATGTTCTCCCCCTCTCTGGCACATTACCTTTCCCCAGTCAGCCTGTGGTTCACGCGCCTGCTGCTCTCCTTTGTGCGCCACTTAGCCAAATTTCCATACGCCAGTTTGCCGCTCACTACTCCCAGCGTACCCCAGGTAATAGCGCTCTATGGCCTGCTGTTATGCCTCTTCCGGCTAAGGCATCGGTGGGCCAGAGCAGGCCTGGCGGCATCTGCCGCGCTGGCGGCGTATCTTTTCTTCTGGCCCCAGGTCTCCCCCAACCACCGCCCTGCCCTGCTGGAGGTGATATTTTTGGATGTCGGACAGGGTGAGGCTATACTTATCAAGACACCGATGGAAAAGAAAATCCTGCTGGTGGGAGGAACAAGAGGCATGGACGTAGGAAGACTGGTGGTTGCTCCGTATCTTTGGCAACAGGGGATAACCAGACTGGACCTGCTGGTGCTTTCCCAGGCTTCTCTATTACCAGGAGTTGATACATTGGTACGGGAATTTAAGGTAGGTGAGATCTGGGAGGCCGGTTTCCGGTGGCCGAAGGGCGGGAGCCATAAGAAATTGAATCGCCCCAAAGCTTATTGGCGATTGAAAGCCATAGCTCGGGACAGGCATATCCCTTTCAGGTGGGTAGTGAGAGGGAAGGTCTGGTCTGAAGCTGGCGGGTTAACCGTAAAGGTGCTCTATCCCCCGCCACAGGGAGAAGGGCGCCTGATAGAAAAAATACCGGCGCCGGTATTGCAATTAAGTTATGGAGAAATAAGCTTCCTATTTACCGGTAATATTGACTTTAAGGCCGAAAAAGACTTACTGCAACTCACTGACTTAGGTCAAATTAATATTATCAAATCCCCCTGCCGCTGGAGTCGCCACTCCCACAGTCAGCCGTTCCTGGAGAAAGTTCGACCTGAAACTGCTATTTTCAGCGCAGGCTCAGCCTTCTTCTCCCGTCCGGCGGCCTTAAAGCTGCTCAGCCGCTACCGGAAACTGGGGGCTGCTATTGTACGCACCGATCTGGCAGGCGCGGTCACTGTAACCACCGACGGTGAGCAGTATAATATCTCTACTTATCGGTAACCCGAATAATTCGGGATCATAAACACGCTCCCGTTGGTCGCTTCCATAGCGGGAGTTTTCGGTGATTTGTATGAAAATTTTGTTTTTTGGCCGTTATTTTGTAAGTAGCTGTCTTCAAATAACATCGTCAATGTTCACCGCGGATTTATGAATAATCCGGGGTAAGGGCTTGTTATAACCCCGGGTTAATATTTCTTTTTTAGTGGATAGCATCCGCCGGCATTTTTTTGTGTAACAGATCAAATGTTTTTACAGATTAAAACCAGACAGTAACTTCTTCTCATTTTGAAGTTACTACAGAAGAGTGTATAATTATAAACAGTCTTCTGAAGGATGATACATGCCCATAAAACAAATTATACTTTTATTTTTTTCTATGCTAATCGCTCTTCCTGCCTGCAACAGATCAGCCCTTGTGAAAAGCGGGGTTGTGGGATGTATTACAGGGAATTGCCAGGATGGTCGGGGCCGTTATACCTGGGCCAATGGGGACAAATATGTGGGGGAATGGAAAGACGGCAACCCACACGGAAAAGGCACATATACTTGGGTTGCCGGTAATAAATATGAAGGGGAATGGAAAGAGGGCAACCCACACGGAGAAGGCACATATACTTGGGCTACCAGTAATAAGTATGAAGGGGAATGGAAAGACGGGCAAAGGGTTGAGCAGAAAGATAAAATTGATCCTGGCAGCTCGGTGGAGCGTAGCGCCGGGCGAGAAAATACGCTTATAAAGAAGGCAGTCACCAAACCATCTCCTAAACCTACCTATAAAAAGATATCAGGAAGAAAATGGGCGGTTATAATAGGAATAACAGGCTACGAAGACAGACGAATTCCCGCTCGTCGTCAGGCAACAATTGATGCACATTCCTTCTATAATTGGCTTGTCTCACCAAATAAAGGCGGGTATGATCCTGCAAGAATAAAGCTTTTATTAGGCGGGAAGGCTACCAAAACAAACATTGATGATGCTTTGTTTAACTGGCTTAAGCAGACACATAAGGAAGACATGGTCACAATATATTTTGTCGGTCACGGCTCGCCTGCTTCGCTTGATTCTCCCGAAAACTTGTTTTTCTTTACTTACGATACGAATTACGGCAAAATATCCGCAACCGGCTTTCCTGTGCGGGATATTGAGAAGGCGCTGAAGAGTTCTATTAATGCTAAGAAGGTTGTATTGTTTGTGGATGCTTTTTATTCCGGTAGGATGGGGAAGGCTGTTGATGAAGCCGGAAAGACCTCTCCGGCGATAGCCTTAAGTCCTGTTAACTTGGCCTTCAAAGACTTTTCCCGGTTCGGTGATGAGGGCGTATATGTAATCAGCGCATCCAATGGCAAACAATCTTTAATTACCGGTAAAAATTGGGGGGGGGGGCATAGCGCCTTCAACTATTTTTTAGTTGACGGCTTAAGCTTGGGCGCTGATCAAAACCATGATGGTTACGTTACCTTTGGTGAACTCATACCTTTTCTAATCGAAAAGGTAAGAAAAGAAACCCAGAACAAGCAAACACCCACAGTAGCAGGCAAGTTCGATATGGATTTGGGTCTTGGAGAGTAAACAACATAAGGAGAAACAACGCCATGGAGTGCGCCTTAAAGCAAAATCTAAACTTTTGTTCTTGTACCTATGAACCTTGCCCGCGGAAAGGTAAGTGCTGCGAGTGTGTCCAATACCATAAAAGTAACGGCCAACTCCCCGGATGCCTCTTCTCAGGAGCCGCCGAACGCACCTACGACCGCTCCATCAGCCGCTTTATCGCCGACCAATCTTAGTCGGCATTATACAAAAAATCAATAGATTCTCATCAGTACCAGACTAAAAAATAAAACCCCAATATCCTGAGCAGGCAAACAGGAGTGGAAGGGCGTTCCATTGAAGCAGACAATAGCCCTGACAGCTACCAACACACTAACATTCTAATCCTTAGGAAAATATGACTGAACTTAAACAGCTTCGGGAGCAAATAGACCGGATTGACGGCCAGATCCTTAAGTTACTCAACCAGCGAGCGGAAGTAGTCTTAAAAGTGGCTGGCGCCAAGTCGCGGGAGAAACTGGAACTATATGATCCCCTCCGCGAGGAGGAAATATGTCAGCGGCTGGAGCGGGAAAGCAAAGGTCCATTCCCAGGACAGGCTATCCGACCGGTCTTTAGGGAGATCATATCAGCCTCACTCTCGCTCCAAAAACCAATGTATGTAGCCTACTTAGGTCCTCAGGCCACCTTTACCCACTTGGCTTGTATGCAAAAATTCGGGCTGTCGGCCCAATTTGTGGCAGTGCGCGGGATTGAAGATGTGTTTGGGGCAGTGGAGCGCGGCCGCTCTAACTATGGGGTGGTACCAGTGGAGAACTCTACCGAGGGTATTGTTAGTCACACGCTGGATATGTTTGTGGAGTCGGATTTAAAAATTTGTGCCGAGATACTTCTGAGCGTCTCCCACTGCTTAGTCTCCCGGGCGGAACAGCTGAAAGGAATTACAAAAGTTTACTCTCATCACCAGCCGGTAGCTCAGTCCCGCCGATGGCTCAGGGAGCATTTGCCTGGGGTGGAAATTATCGAGGTCGGGAGTACGGCTCAGGCCGCAGAACTAGCCGGCGGCGATCCTGCTTCTGCCGCTATAGCTTCAGAAATGGCCGCCAAACTCTATAATCTTAATATTATTAGCGACCGTATAGAGGACGCCTCCAGTAATTTTACCCGCTTTTTGGTAATCGGGAAGACTTCAGCTAAAAAATGCGGCGTTGACAAGACTTCCATCATGTTCTCCATCAAGGATCGCATCGGGGCGCTCCATGCTATGCTGGACCCGTTTGCCAAATACCAGGTAAACCTGACCAAGATTGAATCCCGACCTTCACGACGCAAGCCCTGGGATTATATCTTCTATGTAGATATGCAAGGACACCTGGAAGACCCGCCCGTCAAGGCGGCGCTGGATGACTTAGAGAGAGAAACCCTACGATTTAAGATCTTAGGCTCTTATCCTGTCGGTTCACTGGAATAATAGCAGCCGACAGGCAAGTAAAATCTTCGCTAATTTCAAGAGACTTTAGCTGTTTGTGTTATATAGTCATTCAATATGATTCCCTATGCTATGAACAAAGCGCCCTCCAGGCCAATTTCCGATCTTTCGGCTTGTCTCAAGCCGAAAGTGTCAAAGGGAAACGCACCCCTTTATATATTGATTGCATATTGGTATTAAAGTTGAGAGAAAAGGTAACCAGATGATTTTGAGTAATAAATATAAAACCGGTATCATAATTGTGCTGGCGGTGGGCTTTCTCACCCTGTGCCCGGAGCCGGCCCGGAGCGCCTCCTCTATCCTGGAGTTGGCAGCCCGGATCAAAACCGCTAAAGATCCCCATAAGGTATTAGAAGCGGCGCGAGAACTAGAGAAACTTACTCCGGGATCGGCGCAAGAGGTGGAAGCTATCCTCGATGTAATCGCCGTCACTAAAGGGGGGTTACAGGATAAAGCCATCGGCGCTATTGCCAGGATTGAAGACCCGCAACTGGGCGCTGTTTTTCTGCCTCGCCTGAAATCACCTAATCCGATGGTACAGGCCGTGGCCGCCGGAATATGCGGCAAACTGAAGGTCAACGAGGCTGTCCCGGACATAATCAAGCTTCTCGAGCAGGCTGAACCCGTAGAAGGCTTTGCCGACACCCCCGCCGAGCGAGCCGCAGTTACCGCGGCCTTAGCGCTGGGAGAGATCGGCGATGAACGTGGTATCCCCGTGTTATTGAGCAAGTTGGGGCAGATGATTAGTTACGAAACCAAGGCGCTGGGCAAATTCGGCGCACAAGTGGTCCCGAAAGTGTTCGAGATTATTAACGCCAGCGAGGATGCCAGGGTCCGGAAGTTTGCCGCCCAAGTGCTGGTATATCTAAAAGATCCCTCTGCGGCGCCTCATCTGTGGAAAGAGGTGCGCGATCCCAACAGTAAGGTGCGCCGCTATGCTTTGGTAGGTCTGCTAAAACTGGAGGAAAAACAAGCTCTGCCGGAACTTATTCAGTTTTGCCAGCAAGAGAAAGATCCGATGGTGGAAGCCTATCTTTTGTTTCATATCAATACCTATCGGCTAAGGGACAAATTCCTCTGCCCATTCTTAATTCAGGTGCTCAAGGAAAGCGCCGAGCCTAAGAACAGAAAAGGTGCGGCCCTGGCCTTAGCCAGAGTCGGGGGAGAAGCAGCCGTCTCCGCATTGGAGAAAGCATCCCGGAAGGATGAGGATGCTCAGGTGCGCGTCTACGCCGCTCAGGCATTGGATATGCTGGCTAAGCCTTCTGCTGACGCCGATTAGCTGTCCCACTGGGGAAGACATCGACTGCTGGATGTTATTGCCGGACTTGAGCCGTGATCCACTAAGTTAAGTTGTGTATTACTCGATAAATGGCCGATAAGAATACCGGGTATTCATCTCTCTCACAATGTTAATCACCTTCAAAATAATCTTTTTCTGCATCTCGAAGCCCACAACCAGATTCTCCTTAATGATCCGGTCATAATCCTCATGGTTGATTTCTAATAACACTGTATCTTCCGTGGCCGTAGCTCCAGCGGAGTGTGATTTCCCATCAAAGAAAGAAAGTTCCCCAAAACAATCGCCCTCTCTTAAGATAGAGACCGACTCTTCCTTACTATCAAACCTCATGATGGGAATAGAAATCTGGACCGATCCTTTATCAATTAAGTATAGGGTGCCCCCGCTTTCGCCATAATTACAAATGGCATCTCCAATCCTATACTTCTTTTTATTGGCTATTTTGGCGATGACCATTAACTCCTCATCGCTCATCTCTCTAAATAATATTATTTTCCTCAGTCTCCTTATTACCTTGACGTCGTCCATAATTTCCTCCTCATGTGGGGCATATTGATATCATATTCACAAAGGTTGCCTCTTAGAAAACCTAAACCCAATTTTCTTGTATATATTATAGCCTTCTGAATCTAAATTCAAGAAATTAGTGTATTAATACGGTTCATTGATTGGCAACTAACTAAATCTATTCTTCCGGATACCAAGGTCCGCTACTTATAAAATCCACATGACCGGTGGCGGTAGGCCCGGGAGAAATATGCCGGGAGGGCATATACAAGTCGGGTGAGGTAAAATATTCGTCCCGCAAATAGTTGAAGGATAGAAAGTAACCTACCGCAATGATTATAGTAGCTCCCTTTATATATGATAAACACCTGGAATACCTAAAAGAAGCATAGCTTTTAGTATACTTTAACAAAAAGAACAGCTGAAACGCTTGAAAAATATAGGTCACACCCAAAAAAGAATTTTCATTATTCCAACCCACCGTCGGCATAATTCGGGACTGATACAGAGGCAGCCCCAAGGCTATCAGCGTTAACCCAAAAAGTAAAATAGTGTCATTTATGAATTTTCTTCGGCCCTCCGGGGGAACATGATCAGGAAACTTAAAAACACTGGCAGCTATCAGAATACATAAGGGAATAACTACCATGGCAAACCTGGAAATAGCGTATACTCCCACATGAAACAAGGTATAATAAAGCAAAATTAAGTGAAGGAAAAGATAGTAGCGGTTCCGGTTAGCGGTCAATATACAACCTACTATAAGGAGAGCTATCAGCAGGGTATGATAAAGTCTTATACCTAACACAGGATGAAATAAGCAATCACTTAATGGGTTATTATAAGGCATATCCCATAAATAGTGAACTTTTCTCCATAATAGTTCTGCATATTCAATTGGTTGATTTAAAATATTATTCTTTATATTGAAGAAAGATATCCGTATCAGTTGGCTGGCATCAGTCTGGACAGGAAACAGAGGATCAGTAGGACCTCTGGAAATCCCCCTATTTGGTAAGAAGTGGCCAGCCCAAAAGGGAATCCCGGTAGTCCCCCGAGTGGAGGTTATAGGTATGATGGTTTTTTTTATTGTATAGTTACGAACAACCCAAGGCATGATAGAAATCAAAAAGACCAGACAGAATAAGCCCCATCTCTTGGCGCCTTTTTTCCCCTTATGATAGGCAAAGCAAGGAAACAGGAAAAACACTAACAGCAGAGTAGTGGGTTTGGCAAGAGTAGCCAAACCTAGGAAGAACCCTCCTATAATTAAAAATAGGGTTCTTTCAGTACTAAAGTAGTAAACCATGAACAAGGCAAAGAAAATCAAGATATTAGCAGTTACTGATTCGGAAAGCAGTAGAGTATCAGCATAACTTAATGGGAGATACAATCCGGTTATAGCCGCCGCTATCAACCCAACCCTCTCTGATGCAATGGTTTTACCGATAAGATAAATACAGAATATACCCAATGTGCTTAAGATAGCCTGGGCTAATTTAATATTGAGGGTCTGTTCTATATTCAATCCTCCTGTTAACCACCCTGTCAGAGCATAAAACATAGGGACAATAGGACCTCGGGCGGTGGACTGACCGAAACCCTGACCTGAAAGAATACCTTTGGCCATATTAAAGTCTGAGATAACAGGAAAAGAAGTATTAAAGGCAAGATAGAATTTTATGGCCAAGCAGAGCGCTAGAATTAAAATTATCTTAAACTTCTTGGGATCAAATGACATTTTAAAACCTCTAAATTATCCTCCAGGAGAGCTTCATATAGAAATAACCACTACCTGGACCGAGGGAACAGTTTTGGAATTACAATCGCAAGGTAGAAGCTATCAGTGACGATAGGTTGCAGTCGCTATGCTGCCGCGCCATTGCCGCGGTCGGTTTGTTTTGGTTTAAAACCTTTTTTCCGTATGGCAATGAGATCTCTAAGCTCTGCCGCCTGTTCAAATTCCAGCAGCTTGGCGGCTTTTTTCATCTCCCGCTCCAAGGCAGCGACAGATAACGCCTCGTATTCTGCTAATTCTTTTATTCCCATGGGAACCGTAGAGTAATCAACCTCGCACAGACGGCCCAAATCCCCCTCAATCGCTTTCTTGATAGAAGTGGGAGTAATATTATGCTGTTGGTTATATTGGGCCTGAATTTTACGCCGCCGGTCAGTCTCTGAGATAGCCGCCCGCATCGATCCGGTGATGGTATCTGCATACAGCAATACCTCGCCGTCCACGTTCCGCGCCGCCCGGCCCATAGTTTGGATAAGCGCCCCGGTAGAGCGGAGGAACCCCTCTTTATCAGCATCCATAATAGCCACCAGAGCCACCTCAGGCAAATCCAAGCCTTCCCTTAGTAGGTTTACCCCCACCAGCACATCGAATTTTCCTAGCCGCAAGTCTCGAATAATCCGCACCCGCTCTAAAGTATTAATCTCAGAATGGAGATAGCGTACCGAGATGTCCAGGTTATGATAATAATCAGTGAGATCCTCGGCCATCCTCTTGGTAAGCGTGGTTACCAGCACCCGCTGATTTTTGGCGACCCGAGCTTTTATCTCGCCTAACAGATCATCTACCTGGTTTGCGGCGGGCCGGACAGAGACCTCGGGGTCCATCAGCCCCGTGGGCCTGATAATTTGTTCCACTACATGCCCTTGGGCCAGCTTCTGCTCATAGGAAGCAGGGGTGGCCGAAACATAGAGCGCCTGATTCAGAGAGGAGGAGAACTCCGAAAAAGTCAGCGGCCGGTTATCATAAGCGGACAGGAGCCGGAAACCGTACTCTACCAGGCTCCTCTTACGAGAGCGATCCCCGTTATACATTCCTCTGAACTGAGGCAAAGTCACATGGCTCTCATCAATGATTACCAGAGTATCGGAGGGCAGGTAATCCAGCAAGGTATAGGGTGGTTCTCCCGGTTTGCGGCCGGACAAATGCCGCGAGTAATTCTCTATTCCTTGACAGTAGCCGATCTCCTGGATCATTTCCAGATCAAATAATGTCCGCTGCTCCAACCTCTGGGCCTCCAGCAGGTTGCCTTGGCGTCGCAGATCACCCAAGCGTTCACCCAGTTCCTCTCGAATACTTTTTATCGCCCGGAGACGCTTATCTTCCGGGATGGTGAAATGCTTGGCGGGATAGATCATCACCTTTTCTATCCGACCTAAGACTTTTCCACGCAACGGATCGATCCAGGATATCCGCTCAACTTCATCTCCGAATAACTCAATACGAACCGCCCGTTCCTCATAGGCAGGAAACACTTCCACAACGTCGCCGCGCACCCTGAATGTGCCGCGGACAAAGTCAAAGTCATTGCGGGTATATTGAATATCCACCAGCTTCCGGAGTATTTCTTCCCGGTGCATCAGTCCGCCGCAGAAGAGCCGCAAGGTCATATCCTGGAAATCTTCAGGGGAACCGATACCGTAAATGCAAGAGACCGAGGCCACCACTATGACATCCCGGCGCTCGATCACCGACCGGGTAGCCGAAAGCCGCAGGCGCTCTATCTCTTGGTTGATATAAGCGTCTTTTTCAATGTAAGTATCACTTTGGGGGATATAAGCTTCCGGCTGGTAGTAATCATAAAAGCTCACAAAGTACTCTACCGCATTATGGGGGAAAAAATGCCTAAACTCATGATAGAGCTGCGCAGCCAGCGTCTTATTATGTACAATCACCAGGGTGGGACGCTGTACGTTCTCAATCACACAAGCCATATTATAGGTCTTACCGGAACCGGTAACTCCTAAAAGAACCTGATGCTTTATCCCTGACTGCAAATTCCGGGTTAACTTCCTGATGGCCTGAACTTGATCCCCGCGCGGGGAGAACTCCGACTCAAGTATAAAACCAGACATGTTCTCTCCCCCCCCTAATCTTTTGCCGTCCCCACTTTTAGCGGACCCGCCTTTGATACCCAAATAATTCGGGACTTATAACAAGCTCCCGTTGGTCGCTTCCATAGCGGAAGTTTTCGATGATGATTTGTTTTTGTTTTTGACCGTTATTCTATAAGTAGCTGTATTCAAATAACATCATCTATGTTTACCGTAGATTTATGGATAATCCGGAGATAGTGGTTCTATCCCCTCCCTGGCGTAAATTTTTACTTTGCCAAAGTCTTTAATCAGCTTATACCCTAATTCTTCTCGTTGCAGTTTACCGTAGAACAGACTGGCCAAGTAGAAATCCTCGGGGTACCTCGACTGGTCGGCTTTGGCTTTAGTCAGGTTAATGTATGTACCGGAAGTTTTATCATTGATGATAATTAAATCCGGGTTAATTTTTTTTACCCGCCACTCATGGTAAAAATGTTTGATATTCATCTTTTTTATTTTAGGAGGGACATAGCTATAAAAATCGGCGATTACCTTGGTATCAGGCGGGAAATTGGCCGCCACCCACTCGCCCGCTTCAATGTAAACATTATTTTCTAATTTATTCAAGCTGTTATTATAATATTTATAGGCCGTCACCGTCCGGGGCCAGACAGCCGCTATTATCAGAACAATGCCCGTCACTCCAATTAAATGACGCCTAATTCCAGAGTAACCCGCCCCAGAGATAAAATACCAGGCGGCCCGTGAGGCAAAGATTAGCATAAAAGGAATTATCGGAAGGATATATCTGAATTCTCTAACGACCACTCGAAAGAAAAGAAAGCCGCCGTAGAGAAAGATCCAACACAATGGAATGATGACAGGGGGAAGATCAACCAAAAACCGGCTTAAGTTAATGAACTTTTGTCGAAGTTTGTCCTGTAATTGTAGTGTCTTATTCTCAGTCCCGGCCCCTTCTTCTATTTGTAGGCGGTTGGGACGTTTTTTTTTATCCAAACCGGAATTCAGGCGGTTTTCTGCTAGCTTTTTTAAAACACAAGGGGTAAGAAGTCCCAATGATAACAGGAACAAGATTCCCCCGCCCTTGCTAAGGAGATGATCGGAATACAATACCGGCAGCCACAGATACCAGCCTCCTTCTCCCTTGAAGAGATGGCCGAAGCTCGACCGGACACTTTGTCGGTGTATCGCTCCCAGATACATCTTCGGCGTAATAAAGAAATATGGATTTGTCACTGCAAAGGCCACGGAAAATATGACCGTACTGAGGAATAGTTGCCGCTTCAATTCCAACCTTGCTTCCGGTCCTTTTAATCTCAGTAACCCAATTATTTGAGCCAGCCAGATTATGGGAATAAGCATCAGCCCCGAGTATTTGGTCCCAAAAGCCAAACCGGCGGCGGCCGCTGCCCAGATCACATGCTTCCGCTGATAGTTTTTCACCATAAACACACAATATAGAATACAAATCTCCATGAGAAGGATCTGAGGGATATCCGGATGTGCCATAGTAGACCACACCAAGAACTCAGGCGTGCTGAGCAACAGAACGCAAGCTAGGAGTCCCACCTTATAATCATATAACTCCTTAGCCAGAAGATACAGAAACCAGGCTGAAATAATTCCCGCCACCACACTCCATAACCTGGCGGTGGTGATTATCAGTTGCCCTGAGAGAGGATTTGTGGTTAGTATCCGATAAAGCCAAATGCCGAATAAGATTGGCCAATAGTAGGTCATGCCGTAATCGTAGTTACCTTCCCTATAACGGCGTAATCCTGCCAGATAGAGGTGTTTTCTTGCAAATATATTCTCAACCAGATCCATGATAGTACTTTCATCCGAGGAGAACACAGTCACCATCCTCCAGCTGTCGGTACCCTTGGTAATAATCGGGAGGCTAAAGGAGATAAAGAAGGCAGTTATAAAGAGGAGAACAGCTAACTCTCTGGTCAGGAGCCTGGTTTTCACCTGAGCGGTCTCACTTTCATAATAGTTGGTGTTTACGCAAACATGCCTGAATACCCCCGTAGCTATGTTGCGGGGATGAATGGCATCCTTTTAAAAAACTGTGTTAATAGGGTGTAAAGCTTTTGGTCGCAGTAAAAGCTTTCTTATTATTAGTGCAATGCGGAAGATATGGATAAGGGGGCCAAGGTAGATTGAAAATGTCTATTCGCCCAACTTAACCATTTTTATAATGGCAACTTGACCCCAAGACTTGTTTCTGAAAGGGATAGTTATTCCATTTTCCGGGATTGATTCTGCTGATTTATCTAACTTTTGAGGAAACAAATAAATAAACCCGCGATTATAAATAATTTGCTCAAGTTGCAAATTATTTTTACCAATAATCAAAGGCAAGTAATGGAAATATATCGGATTTATATGCGTGAACTCGAAGTTTACTCTTCTAAAACCGGGAAACCGGCCGGAAAAAAGATAGAATAGTTTAGCTTGAATATGTTCATTATTAGGGGTGGAGATAATGGCTTTTCCGCCCCTTTTTAAAATCCGGGATAGCTCCTGGATAAAAAAGAATATGTTTTCAAGATGTTCAATAACTTCCACCGCTATGGCAAAGTCGAAACACCCATCAGGATAGCCAATTCCATCTTTTAGATCCACTACTTTAAAAGGAATATCGGCAGGCTCAAACACATCAGGTAATATGTCACAGGAAGAAACGTCAAACCCACTGTTTTTCAAGGCAACCGACAATTCCCCTCTACCACAACCGATATCCAGTAGTTTCCCTCTTTTTCCCTCTTCAAGCAGCTTTATTACATTTTCATGAACGCCGGTAGCAGCCCATTTTATTTTCACCAGAGCGGTCTCCCTTTCATAATAGTTGATGTTTACGCAAACAAGGAGCCTGCACCCTTAACCGGAGGTTGACAGACCAAGCGTGGAGGGCAAACCCGTCCGCCAAAAATGCGTAAACAGGCTACCTTTCATTTGCTCTCCTCCATGTCAAACAACATCGCAAATAACAAGAACTGTACCCCCATGATCAGAAGGAGAGCACATAAAATTGCTTGGGGGCCGGTGACCCCCATTCCGGTAAATTGGCGATAGAGCAAAAGGATACCATACCCCGCGCCTGTCGGGGTGAGTAAGAGACCGATTAGGTAAAAAAAGGCCAGCGGGTGGAAGTTCCAAATAACATATTTATAGAAGATCCGGCGCAAAAATCCCCGGACCAGCATC
>QIEW01000279.1 GCA_003230535.1 bacterium | reverse complement strand
ATCGACACCTGGAGTAATGCGTACCCCATGCCGCCGGGTCAGCAGCACCGCCAAACGGCCCGGCGGTACCCCCTATAATCATCACCTCTGAGGTGCTTGCAAAAGTATTTTTTCTAAGATTGGTTATACTGTATATTGTGATAAACAACATAATACAATCTATATGCAGACAATTAGAGCCATATCTTTATACTTTTGCAAGAGGCTCCTCTGACAACGCATTTTCAAACCGCCACTTTTATGACATTTTCACCCCGCCGCTAACAATCCCATTATAACAAATTCAAAAAAACTTAGCAGCATCGTCCTCCGCCTGCGGTCAAATCCTGAAAATTAAGCCGGTGATAACAGTTGCTCCATGTCGGCAAGGATGCAGTAGGTGTGGTTGCCCTTTTTCTTCCACTTGTTGGCGATTTTTTTCTCAACGTATCGAAGTTTATTGCCGTTCTTGCCCCCGTCTGATATATTTACCCCGAATGCAAGAAAAATATGGGAAGCTATCCCCGTGAACCAAAGAACCAGAATCCTTAACAATTTCTGTTGAGGTACCTGTAGAAAACTAAGCCCATTTTGATGCTTTAGGGGTTAATTTTAAGATGGGTATACCCATGATACATGGGAGCGTTTGGGGATTAGAAGGCCGGGTCACCACTATTTCCGTTCCTTCTCATAAGTATACTCCCAGAGCCCCAGAAGCATGGGTCAGAGAAATACTTTCTACGGAAGCATCAAATATCAGAGAATACCATTGTGTTAGATCAATTTTATTTCAATCGATATCGGTTTAAGCTTCAACCTGATACGAATTTACGGTTGGGAAATATTCATAAAGGAGTGACTCTCAGGGGCGCCTTCGGTTCAGCCTTTAAGAAATTGTGTTGTCATGAATTTAGGGCCAATTGTAATAACTGCCGGGAGCGGGAACGGTGTCCTTATTCGTTGATCTTTGATCCTATCATCCCAGCCGAAGCGAAGAGGCTGCGGCTGAATGCCAACATTCCGCGTCCATTTATCATCAAACCGCCGCTAACCGATAAGCATATTTACTCCCCCGGAGAGGAACTTCAATTCGACTTGGTAATCGTGGGCAGGATGTGCGCTTATTTGCCCTATTTCATAGCTTCATTTTCCGCTTTGGCTTCTCATGGTATGGGGGCATATCGCAGCGCTTTTTCCTTAAAATCGGTTACCGCGGTAGCCGGCGGCCATGAAAAACCGGTATATAGCGGGCAAGATAAGGTAGTGCATACCCAGACCCCCGTCCTTACCTTCAGCCATATATTAGGGCAAGCTCAAAGTGTTAATCCTGATAAAATCACCATCCGCTTTCATACGCCTGCCATTCTCAAAAGCAACGGGCACATTGTACGTCAGCCGGAATTTCATCACATTATAAAACGCCTGCGGGACAGGATAAATTCCCTGGCTTATTTTTACTGCGGGGAGACGTTGGCGGTGAATTACAAAGAATTTGGCGAACAGGCCCAGTCCGTCCGGCGAATTGGCGGCGATTTCAAATGGGTGGAGGTCAGCCGCTACTCCAGCAGACGCCGCCTCTGGCATGAACTGTCCGGCTTCACCGGCTACGGAGTGTATGAAGGCGGCCTGCGGCCATACCTCCCGCTGCTGGTATTGGGACAATACCTGCATGTGGGCAAAGGAACCGTCTTTGGGAATGGCTGGTATGAAATTACAGAGGAGAACAATTTATGAGGGAATTCTTTAAAAGTCTCACCAAATTTTATCCTCATCCGCTTCAAGAATGTATAGCAAATGTGCTGCTGGATAACCATAATGTTGTTTTAACCGCCCCCACAGGAGCGGGCAAGACTTATGCTGCTCTAGTACCATTCTTGTGGTCAAGACAGATGAATAAACCCATCGCAGACAGGCTTATTTACGCACTTCCTTTAAGAACGCTGGCTACAAGTTTATATAAAAGCACAAAAGAAATCTGTGAAAATTTAAACATCACCATTCAAACAGGTGAACAGAAAGGTGATCCCTTCTTTGAAGGGGACATCATTTTTACTACCATAGATCAACTCCTATCAGGATATCTCAATATTCCGGTATCCCTTCCGGCTCGTGTCTCCAACATAAATGCAGGGGCCTTGATTGGCGCCATGGTTGTTTTTGACGAGTTCCATTTATTAGACCCAGGAAAAGCCATGGGGACAGCCATTGAGATGATGGATAGATTAAAGCAATATAGCCGGTTTGTGATAATGACCGCTACCATGTCAGAAGAATCATGTAATTGGTTAGCTGAAAAGATAAACGCGGAAAGGGTGGTAGTCGGGAAGAAAGAGGTTTCGAATATTCAAAGTAAATTTGATAAGGGCAGGCAGGTTAGAAATTGGGAATGGAAAGGATGCTTCATGTCAGCAAAAGATATCCTGAAAATTCATCAACAGCGCTCCATTATTATTTGTAATACGGTTAAAAGAGCACAGGGTATCTACCGGGAGCTGGAAGAATTACTAAAACAGAAGGGGAACAAAACAGAGATTGTCCTGCTTCACAGCCGCTTCTTTCCAGAGGACAGACAATCGAAAGAAAAAAAAGTGTTGCAGCAATTTGGGAAGAAAGCTCAAGCCGAAAAGGCCAACATAATTTTGGTTACCACCCAGGTTGTGGAAGCGGGTATTGATATTTCCGCCGAAAATTTGCATACGGAACTTGCCCCGATGAATAGCTTGATCCAGCGGGCCGGGCGTTGCGCCAGGTATGGCGGTGAGGGCAAGGTATGGGTTTATGAATTGCTAGACCCTAAAAACACCCTGCCATATCCACCTGAATTAGTGGAATCAACCAGGCTTGAATTGCAAAACAATCCCATAACTACCCTTAATTTCCTGGAAGAGCAAGAATTAGTGAACAGAGTTCACACAAAAATGGAAGATAATGCCCTCTCACTCTATGACAATTTGAATGCAGTCAGGAAAAAAGTTCGGGAGGCTTTTGAGGGCGGAGACCCGAGTAAGCGGTCTGAATTAATACGGGAGATAGACAGCATTAATGTTCTTATTACCGATAATCCGGAGGGTGTCCGCTTTGATAGAGCTAAATGGCCGCTCACATTATCTATCCCCAGAACTTCCCTCTGGCAATTAAAAGATTGCTTCAAAGCAAAGGGCAATGATGATAGTAATTGGATATTAAAACGCCCTGAATCAAGCGATGACGAGGAGATGGGATTACATTTTGAGTGGAGGGTTATAACTGATATAAAAGAGGCTGTTTATACCCCCTGGCTAATAGCCATTCATCCTGGTTATGCCTGCTATTCCAAACAAATAGGGTTGGAAATTGGAAGGGCTGGAGATTATCAGAAAATAGAATATCGGGATCGGCCTCAAACACTCCGCTACCATTATAACTGTGAAACCTGGTCAGATCACGTACAACAACTTGTACCTCAATGCGACAAGCTATTAAACGAATCACTTGTCTCGTTAAAGAACATATCACAGGTTTACAACTTTAGTGAAAATCAATTGGAAAATATGGCCAAATTAGCTTGTATTCTGCATGATGCGGGTAAGCTGTCTACTTGCTGGCAAGAGGCTGCAAAGAATTGGCAGGCTGATAATTATCCTAATGACCCGGAATATTTGAAAAATGAACCGCTGGCTCACACAACCTATGATCCAGAAAAGGATTGGCAAAAATCCAGAACCGGCGGCTACAGATATAATCGGGGGCATCATGCGGTAGAAGGCGCTTTTGCAGGTGCTAATTGCATTTTCTGTTACTATAGTGTTATATTTAACAGCAAAGACTGTAATTGGTTAACCAGGCTTACAATTTCAGCCATTGCCCGGCATCATGGAAGTAGAGCCTCAGAGCTTTCCGACTTCCAATTAGTTCCTGAAGCTGAGGTATGGATTAAAAGGGCATTGAGTGAGATCAATTTGAATCTTGAAACAAAACATTTAACAGACCGACCCGATATTGGGAAAAGAAAAGCATTTAAAATGGCCTTAATTAATTTTACCAACCCGGATTGGGAAAAATGGATACCATTATATTTTTGGTTAGTTCGCTTGGTTCGTCTGGCTGACCAAAAAGGAACCGCTGTGCACACAGGAGGGAATGAATAAAATGTCCGATAGCATTCCTGTATCTAAAAAAACGCTTACCTATGCTGATACCTTATTAACTGTAGGCTGGGCATCGTTACTGGAAGAATGTTTGGGAGGAACGGTTAGAATAAAGGATTGTGGAGATCATTTTGATGTTATTGCCGGATGCTCTTTTTCTTCTAAAGATTTTGAGAATCAAAGGATAAGTCCGGGATATAAATATGTATTAAATAAAAGCGATAAGGATAATGAGCAACCTGTTGGGGATGTTTTTGATTACGAAAGAGAACGGGAAAAAGCTAAGATTTATCGCCAATATCAAAAAGATATGCAGAATGCGAAAAATAGAGGACAGGTAAATAAAGCACGACAAGAGACAGGCGAATCGGAGATTAACCGTCCCAATCCCGAACTACAGGTTTTAACTATTTTATCCTCAATGCGCAAGGGATTCAGGGGAGACAAAGATGTGCATCAATTGATTGAGGAAAATTCTGATTGTATGGGTAGTATTGTAGCCAAGCGGATAGCATATTATAGAAATACAGATAATCAACTGGCAGCGGAAGAGAATATTTTTGCCGGTAAGGTCTCAAATTCCCAATTCTTTAATCCGATAACCGGTAAGGGGGTAATTCGCCCCAAGCCTGATGGTACTACATTAGCATCATATCCCAAGAAGGCGGTAGATTGGTTTGAAGAATGGCTTAAGTTCAGGGGAATGTATAACGCCTTATTAGCCTATAGGTCAGGGGATGATCTTAAGCTGTATGTGATTGAGCCGCAGGATGTCCCATCATATGTTTTAAAAAGATTGCGGCATGATCTTCTGAAAGAAAATCTGTGGGGCGGCATTAAACTGGATATTCAGGCGGCGCTTAATTTGGCCAAAGTTTTGATTATACATTCAAAGGAGTTTGATCCAACTGAGGGAATGATGTTCATGCAGGGCACGCCAAAAGATGTCATAGGCGGCTTGCATTTGGCATATTTTAAGAGTTTGGGAACAGCTGCGGCGCTTATGAATTGTTCATTTCTTGGATTGCCTGGTTGGTTTGAAATTCATAATCATGAAACAGCAGTGGCCTTTCTGGAGATTATAGAGGAGCATATAGGCGACCGTAGTCAAAGAAAAATGGGTTGTCTGGGTTCATTACGAGAGAATAATTCAGGGGATGTTCCTATACTAACTCAATACCGTAGCTTCTTATCCAGCGGGAATCTGATGACATTTCTGGAATTTCTGGCCATGTTTGCCACGCATATAATCCAGCAAAGGGAGCGAAAACAGCCGGTAAAACAATTCAGTACCACCAACTTAGGGAGGTTATTTGTTATGGGATATGATTTGCAAAAGATTGTAGATAATGAGGGCTTCTTGAATATAGCGACTGCCATTCGTAAAGCCACAGTGAATGCCCAGTATCGCAAGGTTGCCGGTACTCAGGTCTGGGATATTCATTACGGTTTAGCTCAGGAATGGAAACGGCAGGTAAAATACCCGGATCGTTTTGTGATTGCGCTCTCAAAATTTGCCCAACAATATAATGCTGAAAATGCCCGTCATGCAGAGCAAGGAAAGGAGCGCCGGAAAAATATTTCCACCCAGGACCTTAGTCAGGTGGTAAAGCTAATAGAAGATAAGGGGTCGGAGTTAGTGGGGATGCTTCTGCTGGCTTACGGTTATGCCAAAGAACCCAAAGAACCCAAAGAAGATACCATACAGGAATAATTAACCCATTTAAAAGGAGACAACAAACATGAAGCTGCACTCATTGGCTATTTCAGGCTTGATTACCTTGGATTTACATTCCTTGAACAACGAAGGTTCGGAAGGAAACCATCTGCAAACCCGCCAAGTGGAAGTTGTGGATGAAAAGGGTGAATTGCATTCGGTTAACGCCATCTCAGGGGACATGTTTAAGCATATTCAGGCAGAGCATTTGTTTCTTATTGGAAAAGAGGATGCTATTAGCTTTTGTGACGGTTGTGCTAACTTCGATCCCAATCGTATCAACGCGGATAAAAATTTGAAAGAAAGGTTCAAGGAATTTACTAAAAAAGATCCTGCTAGTGATACTCAAATACTGGATGAAGTTATAAAAAAATGTCTAGGTGATGATGCTGAAGGAATATTGATTACCAAAGAGGTTGGAGGTAAAAAACGGGCAATTGGAAGGAAGTCGGTGCTGGAATTTGGTTGGGTGGTCGGGCGCCCTGATAAAACCCGGACGGAGTCTTATTTTCATGTAAAATTTGATCGCCAAGCCCGCGGAAAAGGCGCTGGTAGTGATACGGGGGAGAATATCGGTCAGAACATATTCCATCGCCCTGCCTCCAGCGGCCAGTATGCGGTAGTGCTTAATGTTGATCTGTTCAGATTAGGGAGAAATGACATATCCATGGCGTATGCTATTCCTCCTGATGAGAGAGAGAAGCGCATTCGGGCGGTGTTAAAGTCAGTGTTATTTACTTTCCTTAAACCCAATGGCGCCCATCGCAACACCCAAAATCCCCATATAGTTAATTTTGAGGGGGTAATTACCGCCAGTAACAGCAGTATTCCCTCTCCCCTGATAAGCGCCCTAAACAGCAATTATCAGGACGAAATAACGAACATTGCCGGCTACTTAAACCGGTTATCCTCTAATTCTATATCTCTGAATAGATTTTCCAGGTTGGAAGAGTTTTCCAAACATATGGTTGATCTTATTGAAAAAGTTGATGTTGACAACTAAGGAGAACACGCTATGGAAGATGCCCCTGCATTTGAGCAAGCCACTTGGCTTTTAGCCTATTACCTGCCGGTATCCTTATTTTCCCTGCGTATGAGCTGTTCCACTAATAAGGGGGGAAAGACATTATTTGTTCCTACCCCTTATTCCTTCAAACTAGCTATGGTAGATGCAGCCTTCCGTATGGGAGATGAGAGCCTTGCCAGAAAAGTCTTTGATCTGGTGAAAGCCAGAGAAATTCGCTTCAAACCTCCTAAACACCTGGTTGTGCAGAATACATTCATTAAAATCAAACAGGAAGCCAGAGATAATGCCAGCGGGGTTTACACTTCTACTATTGCCTATCGGGAGTTTTGTTTTTTTAATGGCAAGCTGACCGCAGCTATTAACATAACTGATTTGGAAGCAGAGCACAGAGAAATTTTATGCCAGGTATTAGCCCACATTAACTACCTGGGTAAGCGGGGAAGTTTCTGGCAATTTATAGGTTGGGATGAGCATAAAGCCCTACCGGAGGGATTTACTGTTCCTGATACTGCCAAAGAATTCAAGATAGATGGATACGGGATAGTCCAACAATTGGATGATATAGGGGAGACAGATGCGAAGGATATATTTGACCGGATTAACACCTATTCGAACAAGCCCATTGTTTTGAATAAACACCGGGTAATAACCTATACCTTTCTGCCTTATACGGCAAGAAAAAGCAGCCGGGAGTATACTTATTATGAGGGAAAGAAATAAGCAACTACGATTAATATAACCTTATGCCCGAAACCTATCGCATCATCGTAAACCAATATGGGGCGGTACTGGGTAAGCACAGCGAACGGCTGATCATAAAGTCGCCCTTGCCGGCGCGCACAGAGCCGCCTTGGGTTGACCGCCAGATGCTGCTGCCGTTTCCTGGGGCAGATCCGCCAGAGGGTGACTGTGCCTCCAATCTGGCCCCCGTAAAGCCGATACAAACAAAATCCCGTCGCAGCAGGGAAAAGCAGGAAATACCATTCTTCCGCATTTCGGAGTTAATTATTGCATCATATGGCGTCTCCATCTCCACCGACCTGATTAAAGAGCTCTGTTCCCGGGGCATTCCGATCACTTTTATGACCCCCGGTGGACGGCCCTATGCTAATCTTACCTCGCCCTGTCTTTCGGGTACGGTGATTACCCGCCGGGAACAATTAAAATCTTATGATAATGAACGGGGGGTCGAGTTAGTCAAAATAATCATAGCCGCCAAGCTGAAAAACCAGGCGCATTGCCTGAAGTATTTCGCCAAGTACCTGAATGACCGGGCTCCGGAACGTTACCGGCGTATCCGGCAGGCCGCCCATAGCCTCCTGCGGCTGATCCCTCAGGTTAAGGCGGCAAACGGCGTATGCATTGATCATGTGCGGGGGCATCTTTTAGGACTGGAGGGTACGGCGGGACGGATTTACTGGGAGGGGGTGGGTGGTATTTTAATTGACGGAGTCGGGTTTAACGGGCGGCAGCATAGGGGAGCCATTGATCCGTTTAACGCCGCCATAAACTACGGTTACGGCATCCTGTACGCCCGTATTTGGGGGGCGGCGCTAAATGCGGGCTTAGAACCCTTCGCCGGCTTTATGCACGTGGATCGCCCTGGCAAGCCTTCGCTGGTACTGGACTTGATAGAGGAGTTCCGCCAGGCAGTGGTAGATCGCTCGGTAATCGCCTGCTTTAATTTAGGTCGGGAGGTTTGGATGAAGGGAGGCTTATTGGACGAAGCCTCCCGTAAATGTATCGCCGAAAGCGTCAATGACCGTTTGGAAACCCCGGCCCCATATCAAGGTCAAAAGCTGAAAGTCTCCTCCATTATACAGGCCCAGGCCAGGCAGGTAGCTTCCTTCCTGCGGGGAGGGGGAGTGTACAAACCCTTTACTATGCGTTGGTAGCCTATTGACCGAAGAGCTGGCCACCCTGGTTATTTACGATATCGTGCCGGACAAGGAGCGCACCCGCATCGCCGATATCTGCAAGGATTACGGTTTAGAGCGCATTCAGTTTTCCGCTTTTATGGGGCGCTTAAACCGCAATATGCGTCAGGAGCTGTTTTTAAAGCTGGGCGATGTTTTGGGTGAGAAGCCGGGCAAGATTATGTTGCTTGCCATTTGCAGTAAGGATATGGGAAATAAGCTGGAGCTGATTAACGAAAAGAGCGCTGATGATGAGCAGAATCTGGCTGACGGTAAATGATTTAAAGCAATACCTCTACTGCCCGCGGGTGGTATATTATTATACGGTTGTACCGGTGGATCGTCAGGTTACTTATAAGATGAAACGCGGCCAGCTGTCGCAAGAGGAATTGGAGCGGCTGGAGGTGCGCCGCAAGCTGAGTAAATACGGCCTGACCGGTGGTGAGCGGAAAATTAACCTTTCTCTTTTTTCAAAGGAGTTGCGTCTCTCGGGAAAACTGGATTGTATGATTATATCTTCTGAGAGTGAATATATTCCGGTGGATTTTAAGGATACCCTGTCCCGGCCGCACGCCAACCATGTTATCCAATTGGCGGCATATGGATTGCTGATTGAGAGCCATTACGTGACAAATGTAGAACGGGGCTTTATTTATGCCATCCCCTCAAAAACGATCTATCCTGTCGAGATTACCGCAAAGCTGAAAGATGATGTTAATAATATCTTGCAAAAAATTGAAAAAATGATTATAATACAGGATATACCGGAGAAGAGCGGGAATCAAAACAAGTGTCAGGATTGCGAGTTCAGGAATTTCTGCGGGGATGTTTTCTGATGGTGGCGCCCTGGCACGAAGTATTAAAAATGAATGCAACATGTTTACTTCCTCATTTAGGTGAATTTCGCAAACCTCCCCGGATTTCATGCAGAAAGCAAATTTGCGGAAAATTCATAAATCTGAAAGCCGTGGATTGTTGCCTGCCAATGGTTCACGGAGCGGTTACACAGACCATCCCTATGAAGAGGGAACTGAAACATTTTTGTTTCTGTTGTTGTTGAAGAGACACCCGATGTTACACAGACCATCCCTATGAAGAGGGAACTGAAACCCAAGATATTTATGCCGGTAGGTTCCGGCATAATGAGTTACACAGACCATCCCTATGAAGAGGGAACTGAAACAATGATTGGCTCAGGGATACAGCTATGCTTTCACCAGGTTACACAGACCATCCCTATGAAGAGGGAACTGAAACTACAGAACATGTCCCTCCTCCAGTCCTTCGGCATGAGTTACACAGACCATCCCTATGAAGAGGGAACTGAAACAACGAGAAGCGCAATGATTAGCAATACGCCAACTATGTTACACAGACCATCCCTATGAAGAGGGAACTGAAACAAGGGAAGAAAAGACCCACGGAAGAACACTATCGGGGTTACACAGACCATCCCTATGAAGAGGGAACTGAAACAAAAGGAGATCTCTTTATAACTAAACGCAGTAAACACAGTTACACAGACCATCCCTATGAAGAGGGAACTGAAACCACACTACGAAGTGAGGAGAAAAATGATGGAACTATGTTACACAGACCATCCCTATGAAGAGGGAACTGAAACGGTGATCAACACTCAGGCCAGCTACCTGGCATAGAAGTTACACAGACCATCCCTATGAAGAGGGAACTGAAACACATGGAAGGATCCAATATGCAGGGGGCCAACATGAGTTACACAGACCATCCCTATGAAGAGGGAACTGAAACATCTGAAGTTGTTAATGCTGAAAGCAGAACTTCCCGGTTACACAGACCATCCCTATGAAGAGGGAACTGAAACCCGCCAGAAGCTCATCGATAGTGGCTATGAGCATATTCAGTTACACAGACCATCCCTATGAAGAGGGAACTGAAACAATCCAGGACTATGGCTCTGAGGCGTGGATTAATTAGAGTTACACAGACCATCCCTATGAAGAGGGAACTGAAACGGTGAGGTTGTGCATCATTATATGCAATGCATTATGGTTACACAGACCATCCCTATGAAGAGGGAACTGAAACGTTCCCATCCGCTGGTCGCCGCAGCTTTCTGGACTATGAAGTTACACAGACCATCCCTATGAAGAGGGAACTGAAACATTTCAGTAAAAGCGCCAACCTGAACATTACTTCCAAGTGTTACACAGACCATCCCTATGAAGAGGGAACTGAAACGATGTTGGAAGAGTTCCGAAAGAAAAAGGTGGATTTTGTTACACAGACCATCCCTATGAAGAGGGAACTGAAACTAAGCAGCTCCTTGCAGGCCACTATCTTGTCCGCCTCCACGTTACACAGACCATCCCTATGAAGAGGGAACTGAAACTCTTAATATTCCAAACAAACAATTTCTTTTTCACGTTACACAGACCATCCCTATGAAGAGGGAACTGAAACGAAGCTGCACCGCTTATGAACCACTCGAAGCCTTCGGTTACACAGACCATCCCTATGAAGAGGGAACTGAAACTTGTGACAAACTCTTACTAGACGTTGGCAAAGACAAGAGTTACACAGACCATCCCTATGAAGAGGGAACTGAAACGAAATTTACCTGCTCCAGTTGGGGCACTGCCCACACAGTTACACAGACCATCCCTATGAAGAGGGAACTGAAACCCAGAACAATTAGACTTCTCAGGGAGAGCCCCTCCACTGTTACACAGACCATCCCTATGAAGAGGGAACTGAAACGTTCTGTAATATTTCCTTTGTTTTTAGCACGTGCAGGGTTACACAGACCATCCCTATGAAGAGGGAACTGAAACTGTAGATGGGCGCCTTCAAGGTGGGCTTCCCGCAGGGTTACACAGACCATCCCTATGAAGAGGGAACTGAAACTGTAGGTGGGCGCCCTCCATTAATGCTCCTTCTAGATGTTACACAGACCATCCCTATGAAGAGGGAACTGAAACGAATCAAGAAGAGATCCGCCCCAATACCACCAATTGTGTTACACAGACCATCCCTATGAAGAGGGAACTGAAACTCGGATGTGATGGGCTGGTTCGGTTGTGCGGCGATGAGTTACACAGACCATCCCTATGAAGAGGGAACTGAAACTCAAGAACAACAGCCAATGGCTTTACCAGAAGATCATATAGTTACACAGACCATCCCTATGAAGAGGGAACTGAAACAACAAGCAACCTCCCTGCTACTGCAAAACGAGTCCCATAATCAGTTACACAGACCATCCCTATGAAGAGGGAACTGAAACATGAACATGCTTGGCTGCGGGAGTGGCATGAAACGGCGTTACACAGACCATCCCTATGAAGAGGGAACTGAAACCAGAACGACCGGCCCGAGACGTCCTGTCTGCATCCGGTTACACAGACCATCCCTATGAAGAGGGAACTGAAACCGTTTGTAGCAGCCACGTTTATCTTTCCCTGGGTCGGTGTATACTCACTTGCTTAAATAATCGTGATAATATATACTATCATGATGTACAATATAGAATTTACAGATAAGGTTTTGATGGAGTTGGGA
>QIEW01000413.1 GCA_003230535.1 bacterium | reverse complement strand
CCGGCAGATGTTTTCTCTTCCCTTACAATCGCAGACAAGCTCTTGACAGAAACCGCCTTTATTTATATATTATAGTATAAAATTAAATACCTAGCAAAGATGTGAGTTAATCCCACAATTACAGGCCGCCTAAACAAGGGATATCAAGCCAATATGGGCCTGTTTATTCTCATCTCTTTTAGTATAACCTATCATATTAAGATAGCAATGAATTTTTTAGTATGGAACAGTGGCTGATTGTTGGTCTCCCGAATAATTCGGGGTCTGAATTAATGATAAAAAATCGGTTCACTTTTTAGATTACTTCACTGTTAAGCCGGCATATGTTAATTTTAAGAGCTTTTCAACAGATGGAATGGCAGGATGCCGTGGACATCCTGGTGGTAGCCTTTGTAGTCTATCGCATATTTTTAGCCATCCAGGGAACCAGAGCGGTACAGATGATCATTGGGTTGATAATTCTGATGATGGCCTCGTTCGTCTCCCAATGGGCACAATTGCATACCATAAACTGGGTGCTGGACAGCTTTTTGACGATCTGGGTGTTGGCTGTGGTGGTATTATTTCAGCCGGAACTCCGCCGAACATTAGCCGAGGTAGGCCGCCATAAATTCCTGCGGGCTTTCCATAAGCTGGAGAAAGCCGCTCTGATTGAAGAAATTCTCAGAGCGACCGTCAATATGGCGGGGCGCAAAATCGGAGCCCTGTTGGTGTTTGAGAGGGAAACCAAACTGCAAAACTTCATAGAAGCGGGGACCGTCCTGGATGCGGAAGTTTCCCGGGGGCTGCTGCTCAGTATTTTCAACTCCAAGTCTCCCTTGCATGACGGGGCTGTCATTGTTCGGGAAGGTCGGATAGCAGCCGCAGGATGTTTCCTGCCGCTCACGCTAAAACAAAACATAAGTAAGGAGATGGGAACGCGACACCGGGCGGCGTTGGGTCTTACCGAGGAGACCGATGCTACTGTCATAGTGGTTTCAGAAGAAACAGGCAATATCTCATTAGTACAGGAAGGCCAACTTACTCAGGAATTAGATGCTATCTCTCTCCGCCGGCATCTTCAGGAAGCTTATGAACCCAAAGAGCCCGCAAAAAGAGCAGGTTGGATGCGTTGGCGGGGGAGAGCGCGGGCATCGGCCCAACATTAAATGACCAGGAAAGAAGGATTTCTTACAAAGAATTTCTTGCCAAAAATGTTCTCGTTAGCTATAGCTCTTTTTCTGTGGGCTTATGTGGTAGTAGAGAAACAACCGGAGATGGGATTCCTGGTGCCCGTTCAATTCAAGAATCTCCCCGGCAATTTGGCGCTTATCCAAGACCCTCAAGATACTGAAGTGGAACTCCGAGTTAAAGGCCAGCATTCTATTCTCTACAACCTTACTTCCCGGCAGTTTAAATTGATCATTGATCTTGACCGGATACCAGTGGGAGAAACTATCTTTACTCTCACGCCCAAAAATGTTTTAGCTCCCCGGGGGGTGGAGATCATCCGCCTGCTTCCCCCCCAGGTAAAAGTGCTCCTGGAGCCGCAGGTGGAACGATTGGTTCCGATAGAAGCTGTTGTCTTAGGGGTGCCCGCAGAGGGATTTGAATTGGAGGGAGTCTATCTCTATCCCGATACCGTTAAGGTGTTAGGAGCAAAAAGTCTGGCGGAAGAATTAAAATCGATACGAACCGTTTCTATTAGCGTTAGCGGTCTGACTTCCTCTGCCACTTCAATGGTGGATCTTATCCAGCCGGAGGGGTTGAGTTTAGCGGGACCAACCGTAGCTGAAGTCCGGGCGCTGATCCAGGAAAAAACAAAAACGAAAAGCTACCGGGGGATACCGATTAGAGTGCTTCCCTTAGCCAGCGGGGCTCAGGTAGAGCCAAACACAGTTTCTCTTACCTTGAGGGGGCCTATAAGTAAGATGCGGCAACTAAAAGTCCGGGAAATCCTGGTTACCGCTAATATTTTAGACCTAAAACCTGGAGATGAGGAATTAGAGCTTAACTTCAAGTTTCCCGCGGAAATTACTCTCCTCCGATCTTCGCCCCAAAAAGTAAAAGTCATTACCCGAGGAGATGAGGATCAACTCTTGCGTCCCCAAATTGGAGAAGAGTTGCCTCTGCCTAACCCATAATACTAAGTCGTACTCAAACGTATAAATATAGAATACAAAAAGAATATCTTATGGGAAAAACTTTTTGAAAAAAGATTTTTCCCAGACCCTTTTCAAAAACTTCTATTATCAGGGTTTTGGAAGATGGCACAGGACATATAGTAGAACTATTAGTTATTTAAAAAATTTGTGCCCTCTACCAAAACCCTATTAGCAAAAGTTCTTGGAGGGGGATTGGGGGAAGCCTTCTTACAAGAAGGTTCCCCCAGATTGTTCCTTTTGTATTTAATATTTATATCTTTGAACGCAACTTGGGATAATAGAGGAAGGAGGAAGCAAAAGTTGGCTAAATTAGGGGTAAATGTCGACCATATCGCTAATATCCGGCAGGCCCGGCAGGCTGAAGAGCCGGACCCGGTCTCGGCCGCTGTGATGGCCGAACTGGCTGGAGCGGACTGTATTACCGTGCACTTGCGGGCTGATCGGCGGCATATTCAGGAGCGCGATCTGGAACTCCTGCGGAAATTGGTAAAAACCAAACTTAATTTGGAAATGGCCCCGACCGCCGAAATGGTAGAAATAGCTTGCCGCATAAAACCAGATATGGTAACTTTAGTGCCTGAAAAACCGGATGAGGTTACCACCGAGGGAGGATTGGACGTCCTTGGCCATAAGGAGCAATTGGAGGAAGTCATCCGAACTCTTCGGTCATCCGGGATTCGGATGGGAATATTTATAGACCCCGAAGATAACCAAGCCGAAGCCGCCTATGAGGTGGGGGCGGAGTATGTCGAGATTCATACCGGACTCTATGCCCAGTCAACTCCGGGAGAAGCTCGAGCATGCGAGCTGGCCAGAATTATCCAAACCGCTAAAGCGAGCGCGGATTTAGGTCTGTCGGTCAATGCCGGCCATGACCTGACTTACCGTAACGTAATCCCCATCGCGATTATACCAGAGATTGAGGAGCTGAATATCGGGCATAATATTGTGGCCAGAGCGGTGTTTGTGGGGCTGGATCAGGCCATATGGGAAATGAAACGGTTAATTCAAACCGCTAAAGATATTATCTAACCCGTATTATTCATAAATCCACGGCAAATATTGATGATGTTATTTGAATACAGCTAGTTATAAAATAACGGTCAAAAAACAAAATGGCTCATACAAATCACCGAAAACTTCCGCTATGGAAGCGACCAACTCCGAGCGTGTTATAAATCCCGAATTATTCGGGGTGAATGGTATTGCTGTTTGGGAGTCAACAATGACGCTGCAAGAGTTAATCATGAAATTGGAGAGATTCTGGGCCGACCGGGGCTGTGTAATAGTCCAGCCCTATGACTTGGAGGTGGGCGCCGGCACCTTTCATCCGGAGACGTTCCTGCGGGTATTAGGCCCGGAGCATTGGCGGGCGGCTTATGTCCAACCCTCGCGTCGTCCCGCCGACGGACGTTATGGTGAGAACCCCAATCGTCTGCAACACTATTACCAGTATCAGGTCATTATAAAACCCTCGCCCCTGAATATACAAAACATTTATCTTGACAGCCTGATCAGCCTGGGCATTGACCCTAAGCGGCATGATATCCGGTTTGTGGAGGATGATTGGGAGTCGCCTACTCTGGGAGCCTGGGGTTTAGGCTGGGAGGTATGGCTGGACGGGATGGAGATTACCCAGTTCACCTATTTCCAGCAGGCCGGCGGGATAGACTTAAAACCGGTCTCCGTGGAGCTGACCTACGGCCTGGAGCGCATCGCCATGTATTTGCAAGGGGTAGACAATATATTTGAACTGGTATGGCAGAAAGGGATAAAGTACGGGGATGTTCATCACCAGGGGGAGGTGGAATTTTCCCGCTATAATTTTGAGCGGGCCGATATAGAGATGCAGGTTGAGTTGTTTAATATGTATGAATCTGAGGCTAAAGCGCTGCTGGATAAGGGATTGGTATTACCCGCCTACGACTATTGCCTAAAGTGCTCGCATACCTTCAATATCCTGGAAGCGCGGGGAGCGATTTCGGTTACTGAGCGAACCAGGTATATCGCCCGGGTGCGCGCCCTGGCCAGAAGCGTAGCTTCGGCATATATGCAGCAGCGGGAGGAGCTGGGGTTTCCGCTCTTGAAAAGGGATAATAATGGCTAAGGATTTATTGCTGGAGATAGGCACGGAGGAGATACCGGCGGGGTTTATGCCCGCTGCTTTGGAAAATCTTAAGAGTTTGGCTGGCTATATTCTGAACCGTAACCTGGTGCAGTTTGATGAGGGTAGGGTTACTACCATGGGGACTCCCCGCCGTCTGGTTCTCCATATCAGCGGGGTGGCCGAACAGCAGGAAGATAAACAAAACAAGATCATGGGCCCACCGCTCAAAGTTGCCGAGGACGGCCATGGTCACTATACTCCCGCCGCTCTTGGTTTCGCTAAATCCCAAGGGATTGCCGCCGACGATTTGCAGATTTTTCCCGATCCTAAAGGCGAGCGCCTGGGGGTGATAAAAATAGTTCGGGGAAGAGCGGTGAAAGAAATACTCCCTGAAATTCTTCCCGAAATAATAAGGGGATTATCTTTCCCTAAGAGTATGCGCTGGGGAACAGGAGCCTTCTGCTTTGTCCGCCCTATTCACTGGATACTGGCCTTGTTTGGAGCGGATAAAATAGAGTTTGAAGTAGCGGGAATAAGGAGCGGCAACCAATCTTACGGCCACCGCTTTCTATCACCGGAGCCTTTTAGGGTGAGATATTTAACCTCCCTGGAGGAGGAGTTGGAAAGACGCTTTGTAATCGTAAATCCCGATACGCGCAAGCAGCTGATTGAGCAACAGATCCAACAAGTGATCAGCCGGAGCAACCGGGATTACAAGGTTTTGGAAGATAAAGAATTACTGGAGACGGTGAACTATTTAGTTGAATACCCTATGGCGCTTTTCGGTTACTTTGATCCTGAATATTTGGAGCTTCCCAGGGAAGTTCTCATCAATGCCATGCGGGAACATCAGCGGTACTTTTGCGTGGAGTATAAAAACGGCGATCTCTGTCCGGCGTTTATAGCTATAAGTAATATGCCGGATAACCATAACGGCCTTATCCGGCAAGGTAACGAGCGGGTCTTGAAAGCCCGCTTAGCTGATGCTCAATTTTTCTACCAGGAAGACTTAAAGAAACCACTGCTGGAAAGGTTAGAAGGGCTGAAGGGTATGACTTACCAGCAGGATTTAGGTACTTATTATGATAAGGCACGGCGGATAGAGGAGTTGGCCGAATACATTGCCCAAAAACTAAATCTTAATACCGAGGTTGAGATAGTTAAACGGGCAGCCCGGCTGTGTAAATGCGATCTGCTAACCGAGATGGTAGGGGAATTCCCTAAGCTGCAAGGGGTAATGGGACGGGAGTATGCCCGGCGCTCTGGGGAGAAAGAGGAAGTGGCCCAGGCTATAGCTGAGCATTATCTCCCCCGCTTTGCCGGGGATATACTACCGCAGACGCCCGCCGGAGCGATCCTCAGCATTGCGGATAAGCTGGACACCATCGCCGGCTGTTTCGGGATAGGGCTGATACCTTCCGGCTCGCAAGACCCTTACGCCCTCCGGCGGCAGGCGTTGGGAACATTGCAAATTCTGCTGGATCGCGGCGTACACCTGCGATTGGACAAGCTGGTGAGATATGCTTTAGGTATACTTCGGATCCGCATAGAGAGATCACCTGAGCGAGTTGAGAAGGAAATATTGGAACTCTTCAGGCAGCGGTTGAGTTATTGGTTTGAGGCTCAAGGTTACCGAACTGAGCTATGTAACGCTATCTTAGGGGCGGGCTTTATGGATGTGGTGGAGGCAAAGCTGCGGCTGGGTGCGCTGTTGGAGCTTTCCAGGATGCCTGATTTTGATTCTCTGGTGGTCGCCTTTAAGCGGGTAAGCCGGATTGTGCCGGATTCATTGCCCCCAGGGGAGATAGATACAGAGCGACTGGTAGAACCGGCGGAACGGGAGCTCTATCAACAGTTTGTTAAGGTTAAACAGCGGGTGATCGCCCAAAAGGATGCTCATCAGTATTTGGCCGCCCTCCAGGAACTGGCGGCGTTACGGCCATTTGTGGACCGGTTCTTCGATGAAGTATTCGTAATGGTGGAAGATGAGGTTCAGCGGAATAACCGTCTGCTTCTGCTGGCCCAGATTACGGAAGCTTTCTCCGGTCTGGCAGACCTCTCCCGCCTGCCGGGCTAGTGCAGCATTTCGTAAGTTATTGGTTTTATTCTGCATTATTTTGTCATTCCTGCGGAAGCAGGAATCCATATGTTTTTTACCAGGCTCCGGCTGGCGCCTACGCCCAGACGAGTCGGTCTGATATCCTGGTCAAGCCAGGAATGATAGACTTTATAAACCCAGTTATTCCTTGTGCAGTCAGGTCCTCAGACCTGACTGCGGTTTTTAAGGGTAGCGTGCCCCTGTAGTAGTTTCGGCCTGAGACAAGCCGAAACATCTATATAGATAATGGGGGTAGGCCAGGGTCACCGCCCTGGCGCTTTTGCAAGAGGCTCATCCGTATTAGGGGGAGTGTAGTATGAAGGTATATTTTATTGGGGCGGGGCCGGGGGATGCGGAGCTTATTACTGTGCGGGGGGCCAGAATATTATCCCATGCTCCGACAGTGATTTATGCAGGTTCTCTGGTAAATCCAAAACTCCTTGAGCTTTGTAAACCCGATGCTAAACTACATGACAGCTCAAAACTTACCCTAGAAGAAGTTTGTACAATTTATATCCGGGCCAAGGAGGAAAGCCGGGATACAGTGCGCCTTCATAGCGGCGATCCCAGCCTTTACGGAGCCATTGGAGAGCAGATGGACTGGCTGGATGAACATGGGATACCATATGAGGTAATTCCCGGCGTATCATCTTTTTCCGCTGCCGCCGCTGCTATGCGTCGGGAGCTTACCTCTCCGGAATTGACCCAGACAGTAATCCTGACCCGGCTTTCCGGCCGGACGCCGGTGCCGGAGGCCGAGGATTTAGCCCGCCTGGCTCAAGCCAGAGCTACAATGGTCATTTTCTTGAGCGTGCATAAAATAGAGCGGGTGGTAGAGAAGCTTCTTGGTTCTTATCCTCCAAAGACACCGGTTGCCGTGGTCAGCCGGGCCTCCTGGCCGGACGAACAGGTAATCAGGGGCCGCCTGACAGACATTGTCTCTAAAGTACATCAGGCCGGGTTGGAACGGAGCGCCCTTATTATTGTAGGATCAGCTCTACAAGACAAGTACAAGCCTTCCCGGCTCTATGCCCATAATTTTAGTCACGGATTTAGATGAAAATAGCTGTCCTGGCCATCAACTCTCGCAGTCAGCGCCTGGCTGAGCATCTGGGAAAACTCCTTCCTGATGAAGTTACCCTGCTATTCCCCCGCCGGCATAATAGGAAAACGGCCAATCTGGTTAAGGAGTGTTTCACTCAATTCCAAGGCTGGATATTTATCGCCCCCCTGGGCTTGGTAATCAGGGTCATAGCTCCACAGCTACAGAGTAAGCATGATGATCCGGCGGTGGTGGTGGTGGATGAGCTGGGTCGGTTCTGTATCAGTGTGTTATGCGGGCATGAGGGAGGGGCTAATGCTTTGGCCGCTAAGGTAGCGGCATACCTGGGGGCTGAGGCGGTGATTACCACATCTACGGAAGCCCGCCGTCGCCTGATCGTGGGTCTGGGTTGTCGGCGGGGCGTCCCGGAAGAGGAGATAATCTTGGCTATAAACAAATCTCTGAACCTGGCCGAAAAATCTTTAGAGGATGTGCGCAAGATAAGTACCATAGACTTGAAGCGGGATGAGCCGGGGATATGGGCGGCGGCTGAGATATTGGATCGTCCGCTGGGGTTCATTCCCCGGGATTTGTTACGGCAGTTTAGCTACGTCAAGGAGGAAGAATGGATAACCAAGCGGATCGGCGTAGGAGCGGTAGCCGAACCTTGCGCCATATTGGGGGGGAAGCATACTCGTCTGATCCTTCCCAAACAGCGGATCGGGAAGGTCACCGTAGCCCTGGCCGAGGAAAGCTTTATCTGGTAGGCTTAGGAGCCGGATCACCGCCGGGGCTGACTCCCCGGGCAAGAGAGGTTATCGAAGCTGCTGATGTGGTTATCGGTTACCAAAGATACATAGATCTCCTGGGCCCTCTGGTCGCCGGTAAAGAAATAATCAGCTCGGCCATGGGGGGTGAGTTGGGCCGGGCAAAAGCGGCTATTCCTCTGGTAAAAGCCGGTAAAACAGTGGCAGTGGTAAGCAGCGGGGATGCAGGTATCTATGGTTGTGCCGGACCGGCGATAGAAACGCTCCGGGCGGAAGGGGAACTTGTTCCGCTGGAAGTAATCCCCGGCGTAACGGCGGCGTCTCTGGCGGCCGCCGCCTTAGGAGCTCCGCTCATGAATGACTTTGCGGTAATCAGCCTCAGCGACCTGCTTACTCCTTGGGAGACGATTGAAAAGCGTCTTCAGGCTGTTGCCGCGGCAGATATGGTATTAGTGATTTACAATCCCAAAAGCCAGGGACGGGACTGGCAGCTAGGATGCGCCCGGGAAATTCTTCTCCAATACAGACCGGCTTCCACTCCGGTAGGGATTGTAAGGGAGGTTGGCCGTCCGGAAGAGAAAGCGTGGCTTACGGATCTTAAGCATCTGGGCCGGGAAGAGGTAGATATGCTCTGCACGGTTATTGTGGGGAACACTCAAAGCTTTGTTTATAACGGATTTTTCGTCACTAAGCGAGGCTACTCTCTAACATAGGAGGTGCTTGCAAAAGTTTTAAAATGTCATTCCCGAGTGCTTTTATCGGGAATCCAGATTGCGTAAAATCAGCAACTTATGGATTCCCGTTTTCACGGGAATGACAATGAACTTAGCGCGCCTGACGGTGTGGGCTTCGGGAAGCATACAGGCTGTCATCTTAGGTGGTGGCAGGTTCTCAAACCTGCCACTCATTCAGCCTGTCGGGTTTGAGAACCCGACAGCACATAAATGTGAGTTCGACATAAGATAATTGAGTAAGTTATTGAAAAATTACCCCTATAAGATTAATGTTCGGGGTTCCCCTCTTTTTCAAAGAGGGGAATGATCCAATTTTATATCGAACTCAGGTTAACATAGAACTATGATTTTACTCCTAGGGGGAACATCTGAAAGCCGAACTGTAGCTCTGGCGCTCAAAGACAAGGGATATCGGTTCCTTATTTCTTACGCTACTCACTGGGGGGAAGCGGCTCTCAGGCCGCCTACCCATAAGTTAGAGTGTGAGTGTCGTCAGGGAGCATTGGATCAGGCGGACATAGAGAAACTTATCGTTGGACGAAGAATATCAGTTATTATAGATGCTACCCATCCTTTTGCGGCCGCCATTTCTAAATGTGCCATAGCTGCCGCCCAATCTTTGGGGGTGAGATACCTGCGTCTGGAGCGACCGTCCACTCTGCTGCCTTCCACTGACCTAGTCAAAATCGTCCCGGATTTTATAGAAGCGGCGAACTTAAGCTTCCACCTGGGAGGTAAGGTGATGACTACTATCGGTGTCCGAAACCTAAGACCTTTTGTCCAGAAGGCTCAGGATGTAGGCGGGGAGCTTATGGTGCGGCTTCTGCCTCGCCGGGAGGCTATATCGGCCGCCCTGGACTTAGGACTTTTCCCGGCCCAGCTATTAGCGTTGCCGGGCGCTTGCGGAGTGGAGTTAAATCGTTCTATACTGCGCGAATACAACTGTCGGGTAGTGGTGTGTAAAGACAGCGGAAAGGTCGGAGGTACGCCGGAGAAGCTGGAGGCCGCGGTTTCCCTGGGGCTTCCGGCGGTAATGGTGGAGCGGCCAAAAGTCGATTACCCGGAAGTGGTGGATAGTCCCCCAAAAGTAATAGAGGTATTAGGAAAGTGGCTTCCTTAGACACGACAATCTCCGGGTCTAATCCCCTTGGGCCGATGACCTTACCGAGGCTGGTTATAGCCGGGACCGCCAGCGGGGTGGGCAAGACCTTGGTTTCCATCGGGCTGGAACGCGCCTATGCCAGGATGGGCCTCAAAATTCAACCCTATAAAGTCGGGCCGGATTACATTGACCCCGGCTACCACCAGCTTGCTTGCGGCCAGCGCGCCAGAAATCTGGATAGTTGGCTCCTTTCTCCTGAGGCGGTGCAGGAATTATTCAGCCATTCCGGTTCAGGAGCGGATTTAGCAATCATTGAAGGAGTAATGGGTCTCTATGACGGGAAAATCAGAGATGTTTCAGGGGAAGGTGACGGAGCCTCCCAGTATGAACTTAGTCCCCCGGGCAGCGCCGCCCATGTGGCTAAATTACTCTCCTGTCCGGTAATCCTGTTAATAGATGCCAGGCGTCTCAGCGCCTCGGCAGGCGCTTACGCCCTCGGTTTCCGGGAATATGACCGGGAAGTAAACCTGGTGGGAACAATCATAACCCAGGTGGGCAGCTCAAGACATTATCAGGAGATAAAACGGGCGGTAGAACAGGGCGCCGGCTTGCCTGTCCTGGGCTGCATCCCCAGGGATGCGGCGCTTCATATTCCGGAGCGTTATTTGGGTTTGGTGCCCGCTGAGGAGCAGTGGCAAGGCGTCGCTGCCGACTCTGGAACAGTCACTGCCAAGTCTGGGGTTGTAGACGTATTTTGGAATAGGCTGGATGAGGCTATAGAAACGGGGTTGGAGCTAAAACGTATTTTGGAGCTGGCTAAAACCGCGCCGGCCTTGTCTGCATATAAACCGCGTCTCTTCAATTCCAATATCAAGCCGCATAAGGTAAGATTAGGGGTGGCCAAGGATGCGGCATTCAACTTTTATTATGAGGATAACTTAGAGTTGTTGGCCCATCTGGGGGCCGAATTAGTCTGTTTTAGTCCGCTCCAGGATCAGGCTTTGCCTCCTGGAATTCACGGGCTATACTTAGGCGGGGGGTTTCCGGAAATATTCATCAAGGAACTTTCCCGGAAACAATGCTTACACGAGGATATCAGGGAAGCAGCCCGTCAGGGAATGCCCATCTACGCCGAGTGCGGCGGGTTAATCTATCTTTCGCAAGGCTTAGAGGCGGCAGACGGCAGCTTTTATCCATTGGCGGGTATTGTCCCCGGTAAAGCCAGGCTACAGAAGAAGCGTCAGGCATTGGGCTATGTTCAGGCCCGGGCTGTCAGGGACAATATACTGGCCTCTGCCGGAGAACAGTTGACAGGCCATCGCTTTCACTGGTCGACGCTCACTGAATTTCCAGCCGATACTCCCCGGGCCTATGAAGTGTCCGCCCATAACCAGGAAGCGCCTCGGCTTGAAGGCTATGCTAAAGATAACGTCCTGGCCTCCTACATACATCTCCACTTTGGAGCTAATATAAAATGGGCGGAAAGATACATGGATTTTTGCGCCGGATATGAAAGGTCGATATTTTGTGGCCGGAAGTAATATTTTATGGTACGTTATCAGGTGTGGCAAACATCATCGGCATGCTGCTTGTTTTGTATAAGGAGGGTTTCGAGCGCTATTCGGTTTATTTTGTGTCCTTGGCTGTGGGGGTGCTGTTAGGGGCCAGTTTCCTGGAGTTAATTCCTGAGGCGATGGAAATCTTACCCAAGCAGAGCTTGTTATTTGTATTGCTTGGGTTCCTGTCGTTTTATTTGTTGGAAAACATGGTGATTATTCATTCTTGTCCCGAGGGAGACTGCCCCAGGCATCAAATAGTAGGTTGGATGTCTTTCTTAGGGCTCCTGTTTCACTCGCTGGTGGATGGGATCGCCATAGGCGCTGGATTTGGACTGATGAAAGGGTTGGGAATAATGATCGCCTTAGCGGTAATCTTCCATGAATTCCCCGAGGGAGTGCTGACGACCGCCCTTCTTTTGAAAGCGGAATTTCCGCGTCGGCGCATTTTATTTTTTGCCATATCGGTAGCATTAGCTACTCCGGTGGGAGTCATATTATCTTATGCTGCGGCCAGAGACTTACATCCTAGTATCCTGGCAGCATTACTAGCCTTTACCGCCGGGACGTTCCTCTATATAGCCGCCACCGATTTACTTCCTGAAACCCATAAGGATTACAAGAAGTCAAATATTTTCCTGGTGTTTTTTGGAGTAGGCTTCATGTTTCTACTAACTAAAACAATACATTCTCACTAACCCCGGATTATTCATAAATCCACGGTAACCCTTGATAATGTTACTTGAATACAGTTGCTTACAAAATAACGGTCAAAAAACAAAATTTTCATGCAAATCACCGAAAACTCCCGCTATGGAAG
>QIEW01000127.1 GCA_003230535.1 bacterium | reverse complement strand
CAATCTCAAATTTCATTACAAATCAATGGGATTGCTTCGGCGATAAACCCGCCTCGCAATGACACCCGGGACTTTTTACGATTGCATCAAGAATAAACATTTTTATTTTAAAAGGAGCCTAAAATGGCGGAATTAAAATTTGAGGACGCATTAAATCGGCTGGAAGGTATTGTAAAAAATCTTGAGGCCGGTAAACTCCCTTTAAAAGAAGCCTTAAAATTATTTGAGGAAGGGATAAAGTTGTCCAGGGTGTGCTCTAAAAGACTAGAAGAGGCTGAGCGAAGAGTAGAAATTCTACTCCGGGACGAAAAGACCGGTAAAATTAAGCCCCAACCTTTTGAGATGACGCAGCAAGCATTGTTTAATGAGGATAAGTAGTAAGGAATCTGGAAATAATAACCCAAACGATAATATTTATAACAAATTGTATTATCGGGTTATACTTTAATATTTGTTCACGCTATTTTTGCTAAACCCCTAAATTGAATAACAAGGCAATATCTGATAAGAGTGCAGATGACATTTTAAAACGGGGCGCCCATTTGGGGCATACCGGGAGATGTTCCATGACAAGCCAAACACATGCCAAAACCCTCTACCTTTAGCTTTTGATGAACATCAGCGCCTTTAGCCGTGACGGGGTTCTTCTGGACACCCCGCTGATGAGGATTATGGCATGAGGGACATACAAGTCTGCCTTCCCCTTTGGCGTCATTATCATATGGAATAAGTACCCCTAATTTCCTTTCAGCTGATTTTATCTGATTCCTTATCTTCTGTGGAGGATTATTACCATAATGCGTCACCCTGATAGGATGATAACGGGTCTTACCCATATGACAGTTTTTACACTGGTCCTGAAGCCTTCCGATTATCTTCCAATCCTTGCGATCTATGGCTTCTCTGTCCGGAACCTCAGTATGGCACATCAAGCACAACTCAGCATTAATTTCACCGTTAGGCTTTATTTGATTTTTGTGTGGGCTGAATTGTAATACTGCACCCTGTACATGACAGAAAAGGCAGATGCCATATCTGTCCTGCTGGTAACGTTCATCCATCTCCGATTTTGCCCACTCAAAGGTTTTTACCATCTCATATGGATAACGCCTAAGAAAGCTTGGATTAGCGCTGTTAGCCGTCTTATTAGCTGCCTCCTGGAGCCTCGCATCATGGCAGGTAATACAAGATATTCTCCCGTTGGGAAGTGGGAAATCAGAAGGCGGCTTCCTTATATGAGCGCCCTCTTTTAGCGTTATTCCCACTGCATGTTCTCCTGCCACAAGCTGCCGCGTCTTATGGCAACTCATACACATCCGATCAATATCACCGCCAAACTTGATGTCGGCGGGCTTACCTTTTACCGGCTTTTTTTCATGACATTCCAGACATGAACGACCTGTCCAGTGAGGGTTCGTTTTCCCAGCCAATTCAGGGTCTGGAATTTTTAATGCTAAGGACAGGAAAGGATAAAAAATCACCAAGAGAATAACAAGCCCCCGCACATAACACAAATCCCAAACCCTAACTTTATTTTTTGACGAAATTGATCCCAACACAGCCTCTAATTCTTAAGGTAAATCTAACCGGCAAGACGTAAGACTTTTCAGCAAACTATTTTACTTTCCAAGCTATTTTACTTTCTTAAATACACTACCCATCTGTTCCCTAAGCAAGGGTTGATCAGGATTTAGCTGTAAGGATTTTTTCCATTGAGCAAGAGCGGCATCCTGCAAACCCTGATAATAATATACAAAACCTAGTCCCGCGTAAGCAGAAGCATCATCAGGATTGGCCCTTACTGCTTTGTTAAATGCTTTTGCCGATTCTTCATAACGGCCCAACTCTTTATACGTAGTTGCTAAGATATTTAACCCAACCACATCCTTAGGCCGCAGCTTAACATATTTCTCGTAATGCTGAAGGCCCCTCTCATTCATTCCTAAGCTACGGTATGCATCTCCTAAACTAATATGGGCTTCAGCGTATTTTGAATTAATCTCCAGCGCTTTATCAAATTCAGATAGAGCCTCATTTATCCATTTTGTATTTTTCTTCTTCTCAAATGTCTTTGCCCCAATCTTATGCATATAACTTAAACCCAGGTTATGATGCAACCTGGCATTATTAGGGTTTTTTGAGATACCTTTCCGGAATTCCCTGGCAGCGCTCTTAAACAATTTCTTAGAATCGTAAACAATTCCTCGAATATTATTTTCACCCGCTTCGACGTCTTTAGGATCCGGCTTGATTGTATTACGCCATTCAGCTAAGGCTTTCTCATCCTCGCCTCTGTCATAATAAGCCTGACCTTTAATGTTATAGGCCCGTATATCCCTCGGATTTACCTCAAGCATCTTTTGGGCATACCTGATCGCATCGTCAAGCCTCTTTCGCTTCAAATTAATCCGCGCTAAATTATAATAAGCTCCATCATGTTTCGGGTTATTCTTCACTTCCTTCTTGTAATAATCGATCGCCTTTTCAATATCCCCTTGATCTTGATAAATCCAGCCCAGGTTATAATTAACCGATGGCATCCTTTTATTTAAGCTAAGAGCTTGTTTATAACCCCGTTCTGCTCTGCGAACCTCACCCTTTAAATCATAAATATAAGCGACCACAAATACATAAATAGGATCGTTCGGATTTTTCAGCAAATAATCACCATATTTAATAGAAATCTTATCCAGCTGCCCTTGCTTACGATAAGTTTTGACTAAATATTTGTGCGCATCAACATTGTTCTTATTGTTGCTTATTTCGTCGCGCAATAAGGAAGCAGCTTTCTGAAGCGATTTTCTGGTACCCTTACGGTAGAGCTTTTTTACCTGCTGAAGGTTTTCGGCTCTACTTATATTGCCGCAGGCGATGACAATCCCCAAGGCAATGATTAATATACCTATTCTTTTTTTTCTAACCCCCATAGGATCTCTCCTCTCCTTACTAAAAGGGATCTTTCAATTTATTGAAAGACACCCCCCTCCCCCCACAGTCCCTGTAAGCAGCAGCCCTTTGTGTTTTTTAGATATCTATACCCAAAACGCTACACTCTCCAAATAATTCTTCCTATCCTGTCCCTTCTACATCTTCCCTAAAACCAACCACAGAAATAAGCAGAATAACATAGCAGCAATTGCATACATACATACAGTGATTAATAGCTGCATTGATGCATATGCTTCCATCTTTGTCACCTCCATTTTAAATAAAGCTTAGGGTTACTCCATCGATTCCCATTTATACCACTTGCCATCAATAACTACCCAATCCTGATTCTCCATTAATTCCTGAATCTTCTTGGTAACTTTACCGGTAGATTTCGTCCTGATGTTCTCAAAGATAGTAATCTTAAGGATTACTTTACCATATTTGCCGGCATCATCATAGATAACAGCTTCCACAGGTTCCACCTTAATATAACCGTCCGTTACCCCAGGATAGGTTACAAAATCTTTATATTCCCACAACTTTACTCTTTCACGGTATTCAGGGATAAGGTGCTTATACATATCGGCATATTTTCTCTTTTCATATGCCTTACAAAATTCAGTAGCTACTTCTCTGAGTTTATTAACAACAACATCCTCTTGCTTTTTACTCAACTCAGCTTCAGCTACCTTTATATAAAGAGAGCCCCAGGCGCCTACCAAACAAGCAGCCAAAAACATCCCGTATTTCCCAGACTTTCTCTTCACGGTTACCTTATCCCCTTATCCTAAGTTTATTACTCTGCCAGAACATCCTCAACTAAGCTCAGCTTTTCCTTGGCCATATTCAAAAGAGCCGGAGCATACTCAGGATTGTGAGCGCCCTTTGTCCCATCATTAACCACCATTGAATAGTTAAAATCGGCCTCGGAGAATAACTTTTCAGCTTTTTCCACATTCATCCCGTGCCGCCTGGCCTCGGCGATTTTAGCTTCAACTTCCTTTATCCTGGGCCCTACCTCCGCCATTTGGGCGCCGGTATCATTCTGCCAGTCAGTCATTATCTCTCCATAACTATCATCGCCATGACAGTCGATGCAAACTGCCGGCTTCATCTTATAATCATTTTCCTCCAGATGACAATCTGTGCATGTCGCCTCATCAGGATACATATAATTAGGCGTATCCTCAATATCAATACCGCCAGTACCCAGGTTCATGTTCAATTGAACAGTATGACACAGCGTGCATTCTCTCGGAGCGCGCTTATCATTATGGCATCTAAAGCAAACCTTCATCCTTGGATAAATTGATCCTTCAGAATCCATCAGCTCCTGCGGACCATGTACCACCTCTGCGTGGCAGTCAGTACAGTTAACTCCCCGGTCCAAATGGAAGGCATGGGGAACTTTTACTCCTTTTCTCCGTTTCTCAACTTTTCCTTTAAAACTCAGCAAAGCATTCCGGACAACAAAATCGCCGACATTTATCGGAGAATGTTGCCCGCGGTTCCCCCTGCTGGAATGGCATTTTTTACAATTTTCATTTAATACTCTAAAGAGGAAACCATAGCGATGGATCTGTATCCGGTAATTGCCATGCTCATCCATATGCGTACTAGTCCTACCACCTTGGTCTACAGTCGGATTATGAACATATTGGGGCAGGATAATATCATCCATTAGCCTATCCTGTTCCAACACTTCCTCCGAATAATCCTCAAAGAACGGCATATGGTCCGCGTGTCCAAAATGATCCTCCGCACTCATCGGTCGACCGCCAATACCTAAAATAGTGTTCTTCAAATCATTCATGGCCATCATTTTAGCAAACATATACCACAGCGCGCCTTCACGATAATGACAGTGGACACAATCCGCCCCCTGTTTTCCATGTGTCTCTTCCCACAACCGACCATGTCGAGAGGCTCTCCAGTTATCAACCTCTAATATCATAGAGTGACAGGCCTCCCTACAGAAGGGCGGGGAAGATGAGAAATGCAACAACTCCAAATTCAAGAACCCAAACACTACCAGACCTACCACCCCATATATGGCAGCCTTAAGCTTATTTTCTCTTACCCACTCCGCAATTTTACTCATATTTTCCTATTCCCCCTTTCTTAATGTATCAAAAAGGAAAACTCCCTTATCCACAGGTTTCATTTCTTATAACCGACATCCGTTAACTTTGTCTTAACATAGGGGGTAAACTTCACCTCTCCTAACTCACCCTTATCCCTCTGATCAAAAATTGAATTAGTGATGGCCTCCTTGTTGTCTGTCCCCCACCAATTACCCTCGGCTGAAATATCCAAGGAAAGCTCGCCTACCTTAAACTTTATTAATTTTATATTATGACCGCCATTACTATAGATATTATTATGATTAACTTTTGGCGCAGAGGAATCGCCGCATAATATGCCTGCCCACCAGGTCTCACCGGCGCCAAAAATAATATTATTAGTTATAACGGGAGATGAATTGCGCATACAGGAAATGCCTTTTCCTTCACCGCCAATTATGGTATTTGAGGTAATCTCCGGGGAGGAATCGTTTTCGCAGACAATCCCCGCCATGTTGTCTTTAAACAGATTGTTCTTAATCAAAGGGTTTGAATTAGAGCGGCATTTAATTCCTTCCTCATTATTCTGAATTACATTGCTTCGCAGTAACGGCGTTGATTTCTCACACAATATACCAGACCTGGCGTTTTCAACTATCGCATATTCAACGATACATCCATGACCTTTGATAAGCTCATCGCTCTCGTAATCAAAGCTCTCATCTCGAAATATAATTCCATCCCATTTTCCATTCTTCTTAGCCGATGTAAATCTAATGGGTTTATCCGGGGTGCCCATCACATGGAAATTTCCATTTACCACAATCGCGGTAAAATCCTCAGCCTTAATTACCACACCCGGCTCAATCGACAGTTTTACCTCGGGCCGTACTTCAAGATTTTGTGTAAGGATATATGGACTTTTACTAAGCTTTAAAACTCTGTCGGCGACGATTGGGCCGCCAAGCTGCGTCCCCTTCTTCCTTCTTGATACACCTTTCACCTTAGCGGCTGGCCTCCGCTCCCTAGCTTCATGCTCCTTTGGCTTCTTCTCACCGCAACCAAAGAAGAAAAGCATCCCCGCCAGTAACACTACAGAAATCAGCGGCTTTTTTTGAGATCTTTCGCTCCCCATTTTTATACTCTCCTCCTCGGATGGCTCCTCATCTATTATCAATTCTAGTGTTGTAACAGATGCGCTACGTGAGTAAGATGCGTAATCATTGTCCCGATACATATATAAATCAACCATGCGCAAAAAATTAACTCTAACACGCAAACTACCTTCCTTAAGGGGCTTAATACATGATGCGGAATATGTATCTCTGCCTCATGCCCACCGGCCCCCACGCTTTTGATGTCCGCCATAATCCACCTCCAGGTTTAAATTACGCAAGATACTCAAACCACTACCCTAGTAAATAATGGCCTGAACCTCGAACAGGGCTTTTCCTAAATTAACTAACATTGGTATACCAACCGCTAAGAGCATTAACGTGAACAAAACGAGCAAAGTAATATTTCTCTCCGCCTGTACTTCATCCTCAGTCTTTTGTTCCGAAATTTGGTAAAACATCGGCTCGTTGTCCGGATAAAAATCCTTTACTGCCATAGTAACCGACCTCCTCGCTGTTTACTTCTTAATAAAATATTGGAAACCCCTCTACTTCTTTTCTTATTCAAGTATCAATCCCTTGAGGATTAATTTACAAATTTTCACCTAGATCCAATCCGGCCGCCTGAAGCCGGCCTCGCCTTAGACCTTGGCCTTGTTCCCCCTCTGGTTGGAGCTTTCTTTTGGTGTTCTAAAAGCATCTCCACCTCGTCAAATTTCGTTTTCGGGTCAAGCGGATGTGTCCTGCCGCGATTCGTATGATAATATTTCGCCCGCCATAAAGCATCCGGGCCATGGCAGTCAATACAGAAATCATAAATAAATCCTGGACGAAGGAAACTTGTTGTTACATTGCCTTCTTCATTCCTGCCGCTGCCTTTCTTAAATTCCTTGCCACTCCAGCGATGCGGATTATGGCAAGTAGGACAGGCCAAGTCGCCGGCATCAGAATATTTCCCTTCATTCGTGTAGAGATGGAAACCCTGACGGGTGCCATACTGCTTCTCGGTAGTATTTAACATAAACGATAAGGTCTTATAGATGTACTTCAACGGGCTATTCCTCAATGGCGCTTGGCTGTCCGCAGCCCTTCTTATTCCCACAACAATCGAATAGGGATGGAGACCGCGCGGCGGCTGCTTAGCCCGTCCCGGCTGACCCTCAGAGTGGCAGGATGTGCAGAACTGTACCGCCCGGTCGGGGTCAACTCCCAGGTCCTTATTCCAACCTTTCAAGAATGATGGGCCCCATGTCCGCCCCCAGAGCCGGATATTATTCTTCCCATTATGGATAATATGACAAGGGCTGCAAACTCCCGCCTCAGTAGGCGTCTCCCCCATTAGGTTCTTTTCGTTAGGAGCCGTAATCCGCAAATCATGATCCGTACCGGCAACCAACGCTTTCTCTGCGTGACATTCGCCACAGAAATTCGGCTCCGGCAGATTAGGCTTACGCAGGAAACTATTCGCCTGGTTTCCTTCTGTAATCATTCCCGGACCCGGTCTATCAGGTTTTGCAGGATCCCAAACATGCGGATCATGGCATGAAGCACAATAGACCCGACCGTCATCTACCGACTTCACCCTTTTCCCGTCAAATGTAAACAGCGGGAAGCCCGCCGCCCCATCAGCCCGCCGCATATTAGCGTTCACCGGATGGGAATTAGCGCCGAAACTTATTTGTTTCTTCTTGCCCACCTTGCCCTCATCATGGCAGCTCCGGCATACTTTAGAAATAAGATCATCGCCCGGCCCTAAGGATCTTGACCAGAGACGTATATCATGTAATGTCCTATGAACTACATGACAGGCGCCACAGGGTCCGGACCGCGCGACTGTCTGGCCGAAATAATTTCTCTCCTCAGGAGCATAAACAGACATATCATGCTTAGTCCCCAATACACTCTCTTTCCCGACATGGCATTTTACACACAAACCGTAACCCCCGGTATTCCGAGCGCGTAAGAAACTGTTGTCAAAGTTGCCTTCAGTGTTCGTCCCCGGCCCTTCGGCTAACTTAGTCGGATCCCACACATGCAGGTTATGGCAGGAACTACAAAGCACCATCCCATCTTTGACCTTTTTTAATCCTTCGGCATAGGTCGGGAAAGGAACCTCGCTCACCTTGCCCCAGGTAGCTCTCAAAATACTGGTGCCGAGCCCTACCGGATGAGAATGTTCTCCAGGCAGTTTCTTTTCCCCCACCCGCCCCTTGGAATGGCAGGATTTACACAGCTCGGATATTCCGTCCTTTCCAGACCCTAACTCCCGGTTCCACAACCGGTTCTTATACATGGCGTTATGCACGCTATGGCAGACCCCGCAGATCCCGGATTGGGCAACGGTTTCACCGCGGAAGTTCTTTGCCTTCGGGTCGGTTATATTCAAATCATGATCCGAATTTTTAATGAATTTCTTATCCACATGGCATCTGTCACAGAGGGCAAATTTATTGTCACTGGCGGCAACCCGCAGGAAACTATTGGAAGCATCTCCTTCAACTTTGCTTCCAGGCCCTTTCTTATCAGTATTAGGATCCCATTTGTGTGGATTGTGACATGAGAAACACATCACCTTCCCATTTTTTACCCTTTCCAGCTTATCGTTAAATGTAGGCAGCTTAGTTTTTATATCCGGGGCGATATTAGTAATCGGCACGCCGGTCGGATGAGTAAATTCACCTAACTGCTTAACCTCAGCCACACGCCCTTCCGCATGACAAGTAAAACAGAGTTTTTCGCCAGGATTTTTACCCGGACCAAGTTCCCGGCTCCACAATCTGTAATAAAGCGCATTATGCGGGGTATGGCAGGTACCGCAAATACCAGTCTTACCTTCCTTCTTCCCCAGCAACTTATGTACCACCTCATCGGGCATCTTAAGATCGCCTTTCTGCTCCTCGCCAAGCATCTGTATACAATGGGAACGAGGATGTTTATAAGCCATCATTGTCATATCATGATCCGATTTTTCGATAAAACTTTTATCATTATGACAATTATAGCAAAGCGGCGAACCCACATCATTTTTTATGCGCAGGAAACTGGTTGCCGAATCGCCCTCTTCCTTCAATTTGCCCTTATTTTTTATATTTTCCGGGTCCCACTGATGCAGATTATGGCAACTCGAACAGGTTACATTACCCTTATCCCCTTCTATCAGCGCAACGCCGCCCTTGGTAAACAATGGTAACGTAGTTGTTCCATCAACCCATTTAGCATCCGGAAAATATTTGCCGTAAGGATGGGTTATCTTCCCTACCTGTTTTTTAGAGGCCGGCCCTCCGTCACCATGGCAGCTTTTGCACAATCTGGCAATCGCATCATTATCGGCAGCCGGCTTTCTTGCCCACATCTTGGCGCCCCGACCATTATGCGGCAAATGACAGGCTCCGCAGGAACCTGATTTTTCCGGTCTCTGTCCCCGAATATTTTTAACGTCAGGGGCGGCGACCGTCAAATCGTGCTTAGTCCCCGAAACCTGCTTATCTTTATCGGCATGACATTGCTTACATATTGACGAGGCCCTGTTTCGCTTGACCAACAGCTTGTTATGGGGTGGAGCCTCATGAATCTTATGACAACTTAAACAGATAAACCGCCCTCTGGAATCCTTTTTTGCCCCGCTCTTAAACATGGAACCGGGAATCTTTACCCTTCGGCTCGGCACAATATTAACCGGATGCGTCCCCTTTTTTGCGGCCTGCTCCCGACTTAAGGCGTACTTATCGGCATGGCAAACACCGCACACCTCGGAATTATCAATACCTTTAATCAATAGCTTATAGCCGCTTCGGGAACCATGCACTACATGGCAGCTCTGGCAAATTACCTGATCTTTTCTAAGGCCAGCCTTACCGCCCAGTCCATAAAGCTCTTTGGGAAGCTTAATCGTCGTTTTATCAATTGGATGGTTGCTATGATCTCCTGACTCTACTTTATTTGGATGACACTGCTTACACAAGAAGGAATTTGGATTTTCATAACGGAGGAAAATGGTCAAACGAAGCTTCTGCGCCCCCTTCTTAGACCAATCCACACCGTGCGCACTGTGGCAAGTTCCACAATATACAATGCCGCCTCGGCCTAACGGGAATGCCTTAGGCACCTTAACCTTTTTAGGTTTCATGTAGACAGGATGACTGCCCGGCATCCACGTTTTATCACGTGAATCCATCACTGAAGCGTCATGGCAGGTATAACAAATTTCCTCAGAAGTAACAATTCCCATGCGGCCCTCAATTAATACCGGAGTACGAATAATAGGATCCTGAAAAATCTTTACATCCTTTCTTACAAAATCGTCCATCCAGGAAATATGACAATTAGCGCATTCCCTCTTGGGAGATGCAACTAATTGTGCCTCAACCGTAGAAGACACCAGCAGTATAATGCCTAAAAATATGAACCCAACCTTTTTCATAAAAATTTAAGGTAAAGTGATGACACTTACCTTATGCGCTATCTCCTCGACAACATATAATCTATAACCATCGGTATAGAGCCGGATAGGAACATAGAATTTATATTCCCTTCCCCTCTTAAAGCCAAGTACGCCCACATATGTTCCATCTGACTTAAATACCTGAATAACCCCCGTACCATATTTGCCGTGCGGCCCCGGCATGTCTTCGGGAAATATACCAAACCCGTCGCTTACATAAACCCGATCATCACCGTCTACAGCCACACCTTTGGGACGGAAAAAATAACCTTCCCTGATTCCCCATCCGCCGATCTTCCTGATATACTTATGACGGTTATTAAACACTTGAACCTTTGTGTTTAACACATCCACCACATAAAGATTGGCATCACTGTCCGCGGCCAAACTAAATGGATATCGGAATTTCCCCGGCTCATCTTCAAATCCCTGCCCGCCAAATTGAGCCCTAAACTGTAAGGTATCTTTATCATACATCAAAATCACATGATTATCGTTATCTACCAAATAGCATCTTTCCGCTTCATCACGGGGCCTGACAATAAGTACCTCCACCGGATCCCTAGGTTCTGGAAACGGGCCCTGCTTCAGAACCAGTTGACGCATGAACTTCCCGTCGCCGCTAAAGACAACTAACCTGTGGTTTCGGCTGTCAGCTACATAAACATTGCCAGCTCGGTCAACATCCATTCCCACCGGCATATTAAGTTCGCCCTCACCGCTGCCTTTCCGGCCAAACTTAAAGAGATATTTTCCTTTATTATCAAATACCTGAACCCGATGGTTTACCCCGTCCAGGACATAAATCTTCCCTCCCCGGCCTACGGCAACATCCGTTGGCTGATTAAAGGGACTATCAGGACCGCCCTTGATCTCGAACAGACGCTCAACCACTAAAACCTTCGCCTGGAGTTCCGCCGGATAAGTCAGGATAAAACATAGGCCCCCAATGAGGAGGCCCATTACCCACAATTTACTTCTCTGCCCACTCATCAATGACTGGAGCCTCATACATTTTTTTCTGTTTAAATATCTCAGGAATATAGAATTTCTGATACTTTTCAACCATCCCCACGATGCTTAGACCAGTAAGGTCTTTCTCCCGCTCCGGCTCAAACCCTAACCGACTGAAAGGAATAACTGAGTCTACCGAATGACATTCGCCACATTCACGGCCCTTAGTCTCAATACTTCCATGGAGACGGGACTTGATAGCCGCTTGCTGCTGAGGGGTAAACTGTTTTCGAGCCGTTATATATTCCTTAGCTTCCACAGAATCCATCCGCAACTGAACCATATAGTATTTCCCTTCCCATTCCAGGAAGGGGGTAATCTTGAAGTTGACTTTGGTGCTCTCCATCAACACCCTGCCGGTAAGGGGGTCATATTTGGTTCCATACATCCGCTGGGAAGCCTGATAGGCATCAGAACCATCATACCAGCGGAAACCATATCGGCCCCGCTCTTTGGGATCAAACTTAAAATGGCAGGTTTCGCAAGCCAGAAACACGGTATGCATATTCAATAACGCCCGGGTCATTTTAGCGTTCTGATGCGGGTAACTGCCGTGGCAGAAGAAGCATACCGCAGGATTTGGATCCTGGGGAAGCTCCTCCAATTCATAGTTGTGGAAATGTTTCCGCGTTAAATATTCCTTGGTCATCTTATTGAAAGCCGCCAAGTCTATCTTACCCTCGGCTTCAGCTTTCAACGCATACTGCTGGGCGCCCGCCAAATTCCAGGTCCCCCAGATTAATATTCCCCCTAAGGCGTATATCATGGCCAAAAGAAGCCTTAGAGCGCCCTGTTTGGTCTTCTTATTCATACCCGGCACCTCCC
>QIEW01000039.1 GCA_003230535.1 bacterium | reverse complement strand
TTGACCGGCGATGAGATTGACGGGGTGCTCAACACCGTTCCATCCACTGCATAACCGCCATTTATTTCCGCTGACCCCGGGTCAATTCATGACAAGTACTTTATAAGTCTCTCCTTTTCTTATACCAAGTTGCCATCAAACATATAGACATCATATAGATGTTTCGGCCTGTCTCAGGCCGGAACACTCCCTAAAGAGCGCTTTATCTTTAACACAGGTAGGCTCCCTTGCTTATAACTTCCAACATGCTCTAAAACATATTATAGAAAGATCAAAGATAATTGATGGTCTCGTAAAAAGTCGTCATTCACGCGAAAGCGGGAATCCATCCTGATTTTAACTATCTGAAAATACTGTATTTCAGTTTGCACGGGAATGACAAGAACGTGTATTTTCTGACTTTTTACGGGTTTATCCAAATTGACTTAAGGAATTTATCAGTAAGTTGTCAGATTTTTACAACAATAAGTTTAATTGGGTTTTATTTTTTACCATAGCAGTACTGGTTCTTTTGGCATGGTCCAATAGGTTCATCCAAGATGATGCCTTTATCTCCTTTAGGTATTCGGACAATTTTGTCAACGGCCATGGATTTGTGTGGAATGTGGGGGGTAAGATAGAAGGCTATACGAACTTTTTATGGGTTCTGGCGATGACTATTCCCCTATACTTGAAGCTCGATCCGGTGACATTTTCCTTTGCCTTGGGGATAGCCTGTTTTGTTGTTTCCCTGATTTTCACCTATAAGACGGCAACCCTTATTTGTGGTTCTAAGGATATAGGGTTGTTGACTATTATCCTTCTCGGCGCCAATTATACATTCAGTTCCTATGCTACGGGCGGCCTGGAAACACAGTTGCAAGCCTGCCTGTTTGTATCGAGTATGTTTATCCTCCTGCGCTCTATTCATACGCATGAATGGAAAATTCAGACCATGACATTGCTTTCCTTCTTGTTGAGCGCTGCTTTGTTGACAAGGCTTGATTCCGGACTGTTAGCAGCCGTGATTATTCCGATTGCCATATTCGCCATATTTCAAGAGGGGTTGCCCAGCTCCCGGAAACTGGTGAAAATAATAGCGCTGGGCTTGCCTTTGTTGTTGTTGGTTGGGTCTTGGCTTCTTTGGAAACTAATGTTTTATGGGGATATTCTTCCGAATAGTTATTATATAAAGGCAGCTTCAAAAACATCCCCATTAAGAGGGGTTTATTTTGTGTACTTATTTTGGTTTTCCTATTGGCTGATCCCCTTCCCTTTTTTATGTGCCTCGGCAGGTAAAAAACTTTTTAATAAATCTAACGTCGGGCTGGTCGCTTTTGTTGTCCTAATTCTTTTATGGTCATCATATATCATTAAGGTTGGCGGGGATTTTATGGAATTCAGGTTCATGGTGCCGATATTACCTTTATTATTCATCATAATTGCCTGGATAGTCTTTGTGCTTATACAACAAAAACAAATCAGAAACGCTTTAATTCTACTGATAGTAATTGGATCATTACATCATAAGGTTTCTTTTGGCATGTCTACAAAACCATATCAGATAAATTCAATTAACCAATTACAAACATATGTCAAAAACGATGACCAAAATTGGGAAGGGATCGGGAAGGTTCTGGGGAAAGGATTTAATTATGACCATAACATAATCATGGCGACGGGGGCAGCCGGAGCAATCCCTTTCTATTCCCGTTTAACGAGCATTGATATGTGGGGTCTAAACGATAAGTGGGTGACAGAACATGGATATATCATGGGAACCACCCCCGGGCACCAGAGACTGGCGAAATTCAGTTATTTACTTAAGCGCAAGGTTAACCTTTTAGTCGGCCATCCATGGATGATAAGCAAAGCTGATACCACCGACACAAGATATCCAATTAATGACGTGTTGAGGAGGTTTCTTCTCAAGAGTAGGGTAAAGCCGGAGGAGGTTCCCCTGGAGTCAAAAATTATAGAAATTCCAATAGATCAAAACTATACCCTGGTTGTGTTTTATATTTTCAAGAGCAAAGCTGTCGATGAAGCAATACAGAGAAATGCTTGGAAGGTGTATCCGATATTGAGGTAATCGACACCGGATTGCCCAAATATTTATGCCAAACAAATCCCTGGTTTGCTTATGACGATATCCTTGCTATAGCTTGCTATATAAAGCAAAACAAGCGCATCTGTAAATCTCTTCTTTTATGGACTTCTATCCCAGAATAATCCAAATTAACTCTGCTGGGGAGCTGGATGGAGAACTAAAGGAGCTGGGCATGACTCCGGCATCTGCCCCTGAATGTAGTTGTTTGCCTGTCAATGCCCTGCTTATTAGAGATGTTTCTTTGGATTTGGCTCTGCAACTGAAGGGTATGGCCCACAGTTTAGGCGCTCAAGCCGCTTTTGTGGGAGAGGGAGTTAGGGATGCGGCGGCGCTTATCCTGGGCCCTTTGTTTTTATTTGAACAACTGGGGGAGATGGCAGCGGGGAGTTGGCCTCAAGAGGACATAGGCCCCCTGATTAAGCAAGCCGAAAAGAATTATCAGCGTACCGAGTTTACAGTGCAGGCGGGTAAATATACTCTGAGCTTGGGCCGGCGGACCTCTATTATGGGAATCCTGAACATAACCCCGGATTCCTTCTCCGACGGCGGCCGCTATCTGGAGCCTGGGCTGGCAGTTGAGCGGGCACACCGAATGGTCGCCGCCGGCGCCGACATCATAGATATCGGCGGAGAGTCCTCCCGACCGGGTTCGGCGCCTGTGAGCGCCGAGGAAGAACTATCACGGATATGTCCTGTGCTCAAAGCCTTGTTAGCCGAGTTGGAGGCGCCGATCTCTATAGATACATATAAAGCCGAGGTGGCCAGGGAAGCGCTGGGGCTTGGCGCTCATATGATAAACGATATCAGCGCCCTAAGGTTATCTCCGGATTTGGGTGTGGTGGTGGGAGAGTATGGTGTGCCACTAATACTGATGCATATGCAGGGCACCCCTCGAAATATGCAACAGGCTCCCTGTTACGTCTCTCTTTTAGATGAAGTAATTACATATTTAGCCAAGGCTATAGAACGGGCTGCGGCTTGTGGGGTAAAGCCTGAGCAGATCATCATCGATCCCGGGCTTGGGTTTGGCAAGACATTAGGGCACAACCTCCAACTCCTGCACCGGCTGGATGAGCTAAAATGCTTAGGCAAACCAATTCTGGTGGGGCCGAGCCGCAAATCATTTGTTGGACAGGCGCTTTCACTGCCGGTGAATGAGCGGGAAGAAGGGACTGCGGCGGCGGTGGGTTACGGTATCCTGCGCGGCGCCCATATTGTGCGGGTGCACGAGGTTGAGAAAATGAGCCGTCTAACCCGCATGCTGAATGCTATCGCCCAATCGCGCCATGCCGCTTAGGGCTTGTTAGCACAAAGCACTCTGCGGGCGGATGTAGGGGCGGGGTGTCTGTTGTCAGTCCCTGCTTTAATGGGCTATCTCTTGAGCCTCTTGCAAAAGTCATTTTAATTTTAAAGAAGTTAGCCATACTATATGTTGGGGCAGTGGCCCCAACACTACCCATATAGGGTAGGCCAGGGCCACCGCCCTGGCACTTTTACAAGAGGCTCTCTTAATAAACCCGCCCAAGTATCTATTAAAGCTTCTTTTTCTCAGCCGCCAAATCTTTGGGAGACAGCTTTATCGCCTCGTCAATCAGCATAATGGGGATATCGTCTTTGACCTCATATTTGAGTAAGCATTTCCCGCAGATCAAACCACCCTCATCTTTGGTTAAAAAAATATCCCCCTTACAGGCCGGACAGGCCAGAATATCTAATAACTCCTTATCTAAGCTCATCTTAATCCTCCTTTTTACCTGCACTTGTAGCTGCTTCAATAATCAATTTACTTGCTTAACAATTTTTTAAACTCCTGCGGAGTAATACCGGCCCTTTTTATCTGGGCCTTTAATAGTCCCTCGGCCACTTCCTTGTGGTTAGGAATACTGAGGGGCAATCTGTGAGGATGATACAAAATCATATGGCTTCCGGGTTTGATGATCAAGAATATAGCCAATCCTTTCAAAAGCCTTAACTGCATTTTTACCAGAGATACCGGCAAACTTAACCATAAATTCAGGCCGCTATCCTTATTACTTTTGGGTCAGGCAGTTTTATGTTGTGTTTTTTAACCACACACAAATAACCATTGATCGCATCCTTTATATTTTTGATTGCTTCTTCTTCAGTCCTTCCCTGCGACATACACCCAGGTAAAGCAGGTACATCCGCAATAAACCACTCTCCATCCTGAACAATATATACATCGTAACTCATCTTAACCCTCTTTCCAGGCTTTCCATCCAGGCAATCTCTTGGGCTAATCCTTCTTCCAAACCGACCTTGGGCGCATAACCCAAAGTTTTCCGGACATGACTTATATCCGCCCAGGTATGGCGCATATCACCCTTGGGCGGGGAAATATACTCAATCTGGAGCGCCTTCCCCAAAAGTTGTTCTAACATAGCGAACACTCCGTTTACGGTAATCCTCATTCCGCCGGCAATATTATATACCTCCCCCGGCGGGCTCTCCATGGCCAGAAGATTCGCCGCCACAGCATCGGCGATATAGGTAAAGTCACGGGTCTGCTTCCCGTCGCCGAAAATGGTGAGCGGAACACCTTCCAAGCCGGCCTTAATAAACCTCGGGAAAGCCATATCCGGCCGCTGCCGGGGGCCGAAAATGGTGAAATAGCGCAGGGAAACCGTCGGCACCCCATAATTTTTCCAATATAGATAACAGAGGTTTTCGGCGGCCAGCTTAGTAACTCCATAGGGAGAAACCGGCCGGAGTACAATATTTTCCTTAATAGGCATCACTTCCTGGTCGCCGTAGACCGACGAGGAGGAAGCGTAGACAAACTTTTTTATCGAACTCTCCGCGGCGGCTTCCAGGAACCGTTGGGTCGCCTGAATGTTCTGCCGCACATAGACTTTAAAGTTATCCCCCCAACTAGGCCGTACCCCCGCTTGGGCTGCTTGATGAAATACGTAATCCACCCCTTCCAGCAGGGAAATTAAATCCATTTCCAAAAGATCGGCTTCTATAAAGCTGAATTTTGAATTAGGGCTGTTGCCCTGTGGCCTCAGTTTCTCCAGGTTTTTTTCTTTCCGGCTGCGAGGATAGTAGTCGGTAAAACAATCTACACCCACTACCTCATGACCTAAACTAACCAGTTTTTCGCTCAGATGGGAGCCGATGAACCCTGCCGCTCCGGTAACTATGAATTTCATGCGGAAGGCACCTCCAATTTCTCGCGAGTTATTTATAATATAGCTAGTAGAGCGTTTTATAAATAACTGGGTTTATTTACCTCTTGTTGTTTTGTTCAAGTAAAACAGAGGTGTAGATGTGTAGGGCGGTTCAAGCGAAGCGGAACCGCCAATAACATGCGCAAAGAAAGGCGGAACCGGCTTCGCCTTGTTCCACCCTACTACCTTGTTTTATTGAGCCTAAAAATGGAAATTACTATACGCTCGAGTTATTTATAATATAGCTAGTGTCGTGTCAAGCATAAATTGTCGGTTGTTTCTACCCCCCTCATCCTAACCTTCTCCCCTGGGGGAGAGGGCCGAGGTGAGGAGGGTGTTCCCTGGATTCCGGATTCAAGTCCGGAATGACATCTTATGCTTGACGGATTCTGTTTCCCCCTTTGACGAAGGGGGATTGTAGGGGGATTTAACAGAATATTCAGGAAGAGTTGTTCATTTCAGGAATTTTACCCAGCAGCCTGCGGGCGGCGGATATTTGGGCTTCCTTTTTGCTTCGGCCCTTTCCCTGGGCCTTTTTCCCTCCCAGGGATACTTGAGCTATAAATGTTTGTGCATGTTCCGGCCCTTGACGTTGGACTATTCTATACTGCGGAAGACAACCATACCGCGCCTGAGCATATTGCTGAAGCTGACTTTTATAGTCCACCGGTTCCCCTTGCGCCATTAGCTCAGGAAGCCAGCTAAAGATGAACTTCTGGGCAGCCTCAAGTCCGCCATCCAGATAAATAGCCCCAATCACCGCCTCCAGAGCACAACACAATAGAGAGGCTTTAGCCTGACCTTTAGTTTTTCTCTCTCCCTGCCCCAGGCGTAAGAGCCGGCCTAAACGTATCTTGCGGGCTACGCCGGCCAATACAGAGGCGCTAACATAATGAGATTTGAGTTGAGATAATTTTCCCGGTGTGGCCTTAGGATGAGTCTCATACAGGTAGTGGCTTACGATGATCCCCAAGACAGAGTCTCCTAAAAACTCCATCCGTTCGTTATCTTCTCCGGGACGCTTAGCTTCATAAGCAAAGGAGCTATGAGTAAGGGACTGAATAAGATATTCTGAATTTTGGAAGGAATGGTGTAAGCGATGTTGGAGGTTCACCAATCCGGGACTTAGTGCGTCTGCGGTTGGTGAATTTCCGGAAACCTTCATCGACTCACTCATTATATTTCCTAAAAATAAGGCTGGAGTTAGTTCCCCCAAAGCCAAAAGAATTAGACAGCGCCACTTTTACATTAGCCGGTTGTGCTTTGTTGGGGACATAGTCCAGATCACATTCAGGATCAGGGCATTCATAATTGATGGTGGGCGTGATTATCCCGTTACAGATGGTCAAGACAGTAGCCACCGCTTCCACGCCCCCTGAAGCGCCCAACAAATGACCAATCATAGACTTAAGAGAACTTATCTTCACCCGATAAGCATGATCCCCGAATATATCTTTAATGGCGGTGGTCTCCAGTCTGTCGCCGGCGGGAGTAGATGTGCCGTGGGCATTAATATAATCTACCTCCCCGGGGGACACCCCGGCATCTTCAATACATTTTCTCATGCAAGCGGCGGCGCCTGATCCATCCGGGGATGGGGATGAAATATGATAAGCATCCGCCGACATTCCATAGCCAATCAACTCAGCATAAATTTCGGCCCCTCGGGATTTAGCATGCTCTAACTTCTCCAAGATCAAAATCCCTGCTCCTTCTCCCATTACAAACCCGTCTCGCTTGAGATCAAATGGCCGACTGGCTTTCTGAGGCTCATCATTTCTGGTTGACAAGGCCTTCATCGCCGCGAAACCGGCAACGCCTAGAGGAGAGATGGTAGCTTCCGCCCCGCCGGCCACCATAACATCCGCCTCGCCGCGCTGGATAATGCGCAGGGCCTCTCCTAGAGAGTGGTTGCCTGTCGCGCATGCCGTGGCCACACTTAGGTTAGGGCCCCGAAACCCAAACCGGATGGAGATCTGGCCTGAGGCTAAATTGACAATCAGCATCGGAATAAAGAAAGGAGAGACCTTGCCCGGCCCCTTCTCTAAGAGTATCTCATGGTAGTGTTCTATGGTGGGAAGTCCGCCTATGCCGCTGCCGACCAGCACTCCCGCTCGATCTTTATCCAGACGATCCACCTCCAGCCGGGCGTCCTCTACCGCCATGATACTGGCCGCCAGCGCATATTGGATGAAGGCGTCCATCTTTTTTATTTCTTTTTTGGGGATATAAGCTCCAGGATCAAATCCCTTAATCTCTCCCGCAATCCGGCAAGTATGTTTTTCGGCATTGAACTTTGTGATTGGACCGATCCCTGACCTCCCCCCGCAGAGGGCTTCCCAGGTATCGGCGACACAGTTTCCCAGTGGAGATACTACTCCCAGACCTGTCACTACTACTCGCTGCTTGTGTAAACTATCCATCATAAGCTATTAACTGAGCCCGCGTTCTAAAAAAGGAAATATTTCTCAGACCTCCAAGGTCTAGTGTCGTGTCAACTCTAGTATGTCTGATCTTTCGGCTGGTTCTCAAGCCGAAAGGTTTAAGGGTAGCGCGCCCCTTTAGTAGTTTCGGCCCGGGGACAGGCCGAAACACCGGAAATCCCCCTTAATCCCCCTTTGTCAAAGGGGGGAACGAAATCCGCCAATTTATGCTTGACATGACATTAGTCTTACCCGGAACTATCTTCCCGAGCTATTCCCGGACATGTTCTGTAATATATCTTACGGCATCATTTACTGTGGTAATCTTTTCTGCATCATCGTCCGGAATTTCGATCGAGAACTCTTCTTCCAACGCCATAACCAACTCCACCGTATCCAAAGAGTCGGCGCCTAAATCATCAATAAAAGAGGCCCCCGGAGTGACCTCATCCTCTGATACGCCTAAATTTTCTACAATGATTGATTTAACTTTTTCCTTGAGTCCCATTTTACTCAAATTCCACCTCCTTCTCCCATGTATTTAGTCATGATAACCTCTTGTAATCACTAACATTAGTTACTGACAGTCTATCAGTCTTTCGAAAGACATATTTATATAAAAAAGGTTCTATATCACATGGTATCATACCTTGTCAAGCCTCCCGAAGACATCTTGGACGTTAACATGATATCAAAACCTAGGGCCGTTACCGGTTTAACCCGAATAATTCGGGATCATAAACACGCTCGGAGCTGGTCGCTTCCATAGCGATAGTTTTCGGTAATTTGTATGAGCCATTTTGTTTTTGACCGTTATTCTATAAGTAGCTGTATCCAAATAACAGCATTAATGTTTACCGCGGATTTATGAATAAGCCGGGTTAAATCATTGGATCCATAGTGAAGGCTGGATGACCTGCCTGCTCCATAAATGCCAGGACTTCTTCCTCCGTAGTAGCGGATGTCTCATCAGCCACCAGATTCAGGAAGCTGCTTACTCCAGCCGCCTCCAACATATTTTTTAATTCCTCATCTGCCTGGCAGCGTTTGTCAATAAGCTGCCTAATTTCCTCTTTCAGTATTTTCGGCATCCACACTACTCGTTGTAAACCCCCTTCAGCGGAGATATATTTTTTGCTGCCGATGTAGTGCTTGCTATGCCCGATAAAGCCCGGTGTCTGCAACCCGCCGCCTACCGAGCCGGCCATGGTGGAGAATTTCATTCCGGCCGGGGTCATATCCGGATATTCACGATTTACAATCATCACGCCGTTAGTCAGCGGCAGAATGGAGGTAATACACTCAAAGCAGCCGCAGGAGGTCATCGGGTCTTCCATCATGCTGTAAGCGTTAAAGGCGGTCAGATTACCCCGTGAAGCCTGGGACACAAAGTCATTAATACCCTGCCATTGCCCCTTCAGCGGATCAATGGTATTTCCTTTAAGGAGAGGCTGGTTCGGCCCGGTAGGTTCAAGCTGATAGGCGGCCTTACCGTCCAGCCAGGAGTAAGCCCCGCACAGTCCGCTCCGCTCCGGAGTAATTACACAGACGTGGGTCGGCGCAAAGGATTGGCACAGGGTGCAGGAATAATAGGTGTCCACGCTCTCATCAGTCAAGGCCCCCATCCGCTCGTCGCGTTGATGGTAAACTTTGAGCGCATCCTTCCTGAGCCGCAGCACATCCGGCTCGTTAGTATAAATTTTCACCTCGACTTTATCCAATACCTTGCCATATTCCGCATGGAACTTGGCATGTAGAATATCTCCCAGATGTTTAAATGTAAATCCGGCGGCTTTAGCTTCCTTACTGATTCTCACCCAATTTATATCCCGCTGCCCCATATGGAACACGCCTTGGGCGGCATTGAACAGCCGGTGTATCTGACGTTCCAGGATCGGCTCAAAATCGGGCTGCATCTCGCGTCCGGCCACTTCCGCCCAGACCCCTAAAGGAACCTTAGAACCTTCAGGCACCTCGCCTATCTCCGGCCCGATCACATCAATCTTGCCATCCTCCAACTCCTCCATCTCCCGCATGGTGACATACTCAAAAGCCGGTGATCGCTGTCCGCCCATCTCGCACCACATATCATTCTTGCGAATCCGCTCGCCTTCAAAGGCCGGGCCGTAAGAAACGGGCACCGGCACCTCCGTAATCTGGACTTTCAGTCCCCGCACCTCGACAGCCTTCTGCACAATCCTATCATGCGGTATATTTGCGACTACATGTTCGTAAGTGCAAATGCCGGTAGGCAAAATCTGGGGAATATTGATGTCTGAGATAGTCGGGAAGCCAAAGTTGATCGCTCCGGCCGCCTGGGCATATTTTTCATCATCCAGCAACGCCCCCTCGGCAGCATCCTTATCCTCGCCTAAGGCCAGCACAAAAGCAAAAATGCGATTTTTATTGTACAATAACACACGCTGGAAATCTCCCGGCTGCACCCCCCCGAATGATAACGCCGCCCGGGTGGCAAACCCTAAAGCAAATACGGTGGCGGTAATATCCTTGCCAAAGGGGACCAGCCTGGTTTCCCAGCCCATCTGCACCCCTTCCTGGCGGAGCTGCTCGGCAAAGCTTACCCCTTCCGCCTCAGAAGACATAAACACATACAGGTTTTTCTCCTGGAGCTCGCGGGCGATATTTACCGCTGTTTTACTATCCGGGGCCGCTCCCACAATGGCGGCAAATCCGGGAGCCGTGCCGTCCACAAACTCGATCCCCCGTTTCCGCATGATTACGTCATCAGCCGCCCCGAGCCAAAAATTACCGTCTTCAGGGCAATTTTCAGCCGCTACATAGGGCAGGGGGTTATCTAAATACTTAATTACTTCGATTATTTCATCGGCAAACAGCGTCGCCATACCGGCATCGAGGGTATGTCCCAAATAGGGTAACCAGACATGCTCGGCCGGCTCCGGCGGAAGCAGACTTTTCGCCCGATTTAGCACGGGAGTTAAATCCGCCAGGGTGTTAACTTCCATACCGGTCATCCCATGGATCACCGGCAGATAGTATCCGGTATTTGGTAACTCCACTTTTTGATCCGGGCCATATTGCTCTAAGGCTTGAGCCAAAGCATCATCTGCCCGCCCAGTAATCTTATACCCTCCTCGAATAGCCGCCGAGGCAATAATCTTAGACATAAGTACCTCACTTTAATATTAGTTTTATTTTAACAGTAAATTAACTCGAGTTTAGCCTTCTTTCTCCCATATCGTAATCGGAACCGGACTTTTAAATTTTTGTGCCGTCAGGTCATCAGAACTGACGGCCACACAAGGGGTGTCAGATTTGAGAATCTGACACCACAGAAAACCACACAAGCCGTTTTACTTAAGCTACCTCTTTCTCTATGGCTTTCTGGACAAGCTGATTAAGAGACATACCTAACAGGGCGGCCTTTTGTAGAACCCTTCTGTGTAATTCAGAGGGGATGCGGACATTAAAACTGCCCCGACAAGATTTTAGGGGCTCTTTACCTGCCTCCTCACAGAGAGCAATATAATCAGCCACTGCTTGATGGAAAGCTCCTGTAAGCTCTTCTACGCTATGTCCCTCAAAGGTTACCAAATCAGCTACCCCTTCTATCTTCCCATAGAGAACAGAATCTTCCGGACTAAGGTAAATGGAGCCTATAAATCCCTGGTAAACTAAAATGTCCTTCATTTTATCACCCCTAACTTTTTGAGCTCATCCTTAATGTAGTCCAGTTGGTAACTCTTAAGCTCAGGTCTTGGGTGTGGTTTATGTAACCTAATAATATGCTTAGTCTCTGGGTTTATAAAAGCTGCCCTTGAGCCTGAGGTTTTACCCGTCCTTGCCTCTTGGTAGCCAGAAACAAGCAAAAGCTTTTTTAGCTCATCATAGGTAAAATCCTTTGGCTTTGATAGAAAGCGCACAAGCAGTTTGTCAGTTTTGCTCATCTATTAATGATAACAGCAAGCCGTTAACAGTGCAACTGTATTTTAGTTGCTAGTGTACCTCCAGACTACCTTTCCCCTTATTTACACAATCCTATAAGGTTACACCACCAACTCCCGGCGCATAGCCATATCGTATAAGACACGCTCTTGCTCTTTCTCAATCCCCAGAGCTTTACGTTTGGCGATGAGGTGATCATAGATTACCTGGAACATTCTATCCGGGTCAGGCTCGAACGCCCATTTCCCTCCTGTTATCTGCTCATAATCCTCAGTGAGCAGTTTGTTCACACAGGGGCTGCCGATGACAGGTGATTTGGAGCCGAAGACTACCAGGGCGCCTGAAGCTACAAAGTACTGTCCGATGGCAATCGCCTTCTCACTCATCCATTCCGGGGCGCAGCCGGCGACCGGCAGGTCTGATAGATCATCCCCCAAGCCGCCTTCAGCCACCAGGGCCGCACAAGCAATCAGGATACGGGAGTTATCCACGCAGGAGCCCATGTGCAGCACCGGCGGGATACCCACCGTCTCGCAGACCTCCGCCAATCCATCACCGGCATACCTGATGGCCGCCTCGGGGATAAGCATATCCTCATTAGCGCAAGGGTAGGCGGCGCAGCCGGTCTGCAACACCAGGATATTATTGGCGATGAGCTGCTTCACCAGGGAGGTGGTTACTCCCTGACCTTCCTTCCCCGGCAGCGAGCAGCCTACCACTCCCACTACCCCTAAAATCCGCCCATTTATGATGTTGTCATTCAGCGGACGATAGGAGGAGCGGAAAGTCCCCCCTAACATGTAGTTTATGGTCTCATGGCTGAAGCCGGCGATCAGATCAGCCGGAGCCTCATCCGGTATATAAACCCGCTTGCGGTTCGGGAAGTTGTCTATCGCAATTTTTACAATTTCCCGACCTGTCTCCATGGCTTTTTCCGGATGGAGTTCCATATGTATACCTCCAGGAATCTTAACCTTGGAGGAGGTAGTAATAAACTTAGTATGATAGCATTCGGAGATTGTAGGTAGAGACGGCATCAGGCACTGCACATCCACCGCCATTACCTCCACCGCACCGGTGATTATAGCCAACTCCTGCTGCGAAAAACTGCCCACCATCGGCACCCCGTGTCGCAGGAGCACCTCATTAGCAGTGCAGCAGATACCCGCTATATTGATGCCTTCAGCCCCTTTGGATTTAGCCCGGGCTATTAGCTCCGGCTCCCGGGCGGCTTTGACTACCATCTCAGCTAACAGGGGATCATGCCCATGCACCACCAGGTTTACCTTATTCTTATCCAGCACGGCCAGGTTGGCCTGACCTTGCCGGGGCTTAGGCGTGCCAAAAAGTACATCCTGAAGCTCAGTGGCGATCATAGAACCGCCCCATCCATTGGCGATAGCCGTTCGGGAGCTTTGGTGCATAAGGTGTTCAGGATCCTGGTCGGTTCCTATCGTAGTGCGGTGCATTAATTCTACCACTTCCCGGTCAATACCTCTGGGAGTCATTCCCAGCTCTTGCCAGAGTTTTTGCCTCTTTTGAGGCGCCCGGTTGACCATCCGGGGGGGGCCATCCTGGAGGCCAAACTCAGCTAACACCCGCTCGCCCAGCTCCCTGGCAATCTGATTTTTATCCTTGCCGGCGGTTTCTATCCCGTATATATCAGCCAGCATCTGAAGTTTTACTTCATCTTTAATTTGATAATCCGGCAACTCACCCTTGGCAGTGGCCAGAAAAACTTCCGCGGTCTCCCGCGCATGATCCATATGCGCCGCACAACCGGCGGCAACAGCCCGGGCAAAATTACGGGCCGATACTGTGTCTTTGGTGGCGCCGCAGACGCCTCGCTTCTCCTCGCCCGGTTTGCCTGCCAGCCGGCAAGGCCCCATATAACAATGCTTGCAGCAGAGACCCTGCTCCCCGATAGGGCAAGGCTTCATGGCTTGCGAGCGGCCATGCGCCGTCTGGATGTGTTCCTCTTTAGCCTTTTCCAATACCTGTAACGCTATTTTAGTTTTCGCGGACATTTTTTCAGACATACGACTTATTCTCCTATTTTATCCCTGTGGTGATGTCAAGTTCCAGGGGCTGACGGCCCTTATTTGACATTTCGGCATGTCCTAACACCGGAACTTCTAATGTTAATGGGGTTACCTCACCAATGCTTCTAAAAACTTCTTCACCGTTATCTCTGCCTTTGCAATCAAACTTCGCAATGTTCCACGAGCTACCTCGGAATGTTTTGGTATTGATAGCGTTGCTATATGTCCTTCCTTTACCATGATGATATGGCTGCCTCGCCGGCGAACAACTTCCCAGCCTAATTTTTCAAAAGCCTTCACCACCACCCGAGGTTTCAATAAAGGGATGCCAGGCACTAGACACAAACCTCTACCCGGCTGGTGGTTACTGTCAGCGGCATCCCTCTTTCAGCCCGCACCTCAAGGCAGTCTTTGATTGCTTCTTTAATATTTTGCTCAGCCTCTGGTCTGGTTTTGCCCTGACTCACACAGCCGGGAATGGATGGACATTCAGCAATAAAAACCCCGTCTTCATCCTGAAATATGGTGATCTCAAACTTCATCTCTTTTCCTTCCCAAGGATGTTTCCTTAATGGTAGAACATTGTCGATCCTGCAAACTAACTCTCAAAGCCGGCATCATCAGTGCTCAGATCCGGGTTATCCCACGCCCGCTGGAAGTGATACTGCTTATAATGGTTGTAAATGTCAAAAGGTGAGCCAGTATCCTTAACAATCATAGTAAAGTTAAAGTATGCGGGCTGCATATACAAGTACGGATTAAGAAGCATGAAGTTTCCTGCCATAATCATGAAACAGGTCGGAGCTCCTTTGAAGAATTTCCATCTGAGTCTGTCTCCAGCCCTTGTGCGTTCCCTAATATCTTGGAGCATCTCTGTGGTTGCTTTGATTTGCGCGACAATATAGCCATCCAATTCGTTTTCTTGTGCCTCTCTATATTTGGCAAACGAGGTATGAGTGAGCAGGGCGTGAACTGAAGATTGTGGGTCATTCTGAAGTTTAAGTACAATAAATTCGCGGGCATCTGTTCCAATCCCCCGTTTGAACCCTTCGATCGACGACCCAACGATCCTGACATGAGGCTCTCGTTCCCAGACACGAGCAAAAGCCCGAAAGGCAGTCGCCCGATCCGGGTAAATTCCTTGAACACCATTCTTAGACAAATTTGCAAGGAGGCCCTCCTGCGGTCCAGTGATCTCACGGGAGGCAATTTCCGTCGCAACCGTAACTTTGAGGCTCGCAATATCTCTGGCAATGGCAGCCACGTTACACTGGTTGTACTTGATAAAGGTACTCAGATATGGCTGGATTCCTGTTACATTAACACTGTCCTCGTAGATAGCGAATATTGGTTTGTTCAGCGCGAACGCAATACCCACCTCATTTTGCACGAGGTCTGAGCTACCTTGTTCTGTAAGAATAACTATAAGACAATCAGTCGAAGCAATTCTCTCTTTCAACCTTTGGGGTAGGCTTCCAAATTTAACATCTCGCGATACATATGGCGATATCTCTGGTTGGAGCATATAACAAATGTTTTCTACGGTTTTATCAATAGGAAAACGACAACTAATGAATGCTTGGATTGCCATAATAAACCTCCTACACAAAAGTTTCCGTAACCGGTCTTGACTTAAAACGTTTCAAATGCTTATCGCCGTCTGCCAAGACCTGATACCCGGTGGCGCGGGCAAAAATAGCATTCACGAATAGATAACTGTTTTTACCCATTCCTGCAATTTCGTAAGCAAAGTGCAGGTTGCCTCAAAGTCAAATTCCTCCTCATCCTCTTCGTAAATCTCATACCGAAATTCAACTGCAAACGGTGTTAGAAAACGGAGGTCTTCCAGCTCCTCCGGTATAGTAATACCGTTTTCCCGAATTGTATCTATCAGGTCGGCCAAGCGATGAGTAAACGGAAATTCAATCCCACGGCTTGACAGCACGGCTTTTAGCATCTTCTCCGCCGCCTGCTGAGCGTGAAACCCCAAAATGCCCCCAGCAATTTCTGAGTCTTGGCGCCATTTCTCAAATGCCGCCATGTCCTGATTAGCTTTATGCAGGAGTTTTTCCGCCAGCTTCCGAGGATTCATAACACAGTCGCCCTTCCATCTTAGCCTTATAAATAACCGTTCCGGATACGCTGCTCCACTCATTAAATGCAGTTTCACTCACTACTAAAATGTCCACCGGAAGCCGCATTTGGCGCAACGCGTCATGAAGGCGAACCATTTCTCTGCGCCGGTGGATTAATTTATGCTCCACCACCAAGAAATCCAGGTCTGAATGTTCTCTGGCGTCACCGCGGGCATATGATCCAAATAAAAATATTCGCAACGGATTAGCCGCCTTCACTAACCGCTCAACCGCCTTTTTTATTTTTTCTTCGGGAATCATTATGTTTGTTTAATGGCCTCAACAGGTTTTCTATTTTTTTGTGTTTCGGGAGTCCCTCCCGAAACAAATCCCAACACCTAAGACGTCGTATAACAAAAATCTAATATTAGCAGACAGTACTGATATGATATGAAAATTCTTTTCATATCCTTTTATGGTATTGGGGATGACTTTCCTAAGTTTTCCTACTAACTTTGCTCTCTCAACATAACTGACTGAATTTTCTAAGCGCTCAGGATTATTATCGTAAATTAAAAGCTCATACCGGTTGGCCGTTCTCGTTTTATCAAAGTGGTCTCCGTTTAATATTTTGGTTTTTTTCTCAATCATTAGCAGTGCAGAATTACACCACTTACTGATATCCCCCTCGGTTCCAATCCGTCCCCCCAAGCCAGAGATTTCCATGAGTTTTTGGCGATATTCTTTACTTAATATTCCCTGCTCATCTTCTAATTCCTCTAACTCTTTCATCTGCTTTTGATACTTTCCCTCCGTTGCTCGTGTTATTTCCAGAGCTACGGATTTTCCACCATAATACAGCAGGAAATCCGGAGCTTCCCCTTTCACTACCCTTAGTGGGAAAATCAGCCTATTATTTTGGGAGAGTAAGTCCAAGTATGGTTTAATACAGTATGTTTCTTCGCATGTCTTCCGATACGTATTATCACATTTCTCAGTTCTTCTGGGAACAGATCCATCAATTTGTTTCAATTTATTAGCCAAGTCAGAAGTGTCCTTAAATATTACTTCAGCTTCTTTTTGTTTCCAGGCAACCATTTTTACGAGTTCTCTTTCTTATCTGATTTAAGTTTGAGTAAGACCTGCAAATCCTCATGGTCTTTAGGTCTGCCGGCGGCCTGCTTCATCTTTATCAGGTCATCCAGACTGGCGAAATAGGTGGGAACACCTCCGATTTCACCTTCTACCCGATGCTGCCAGACCTCCTCAAAATTGACCCCAGACACAAAGGGATGAATGTCTGTTTCGATTATATACTGGCGGATAAGCAGCTTTTGGGTTAGTAAATCATCCACGGTCACTTCAGTCATATCATAACCGAACGCCTCCAAAGCCTTCCATACCGCCTTGGCATTGTTCCTCTCCTGTTGAATGAATATATCAACATCCAATGTGGCTCTGGCGTAACCATAGACAGGAAAAGCTGTAGCCCCTATCACCACATACCGCACTTTATGTTCGTTTAATAATCTCAAAAGGCTTTCTATGTCCATATTGGAGCAGCATCTCCTTTATCAGCCTGGATTTGGCAAACATCATCTCAAAGCGCTCCTCTGTGGTTAATGAGCGCTGATACTCCAGCTCAAATTCCAATTCCGCTTC
>QIEW01000043.1 GCA_003230535.1 bacterium | reverse complement strand
CTTTCTAAAACCCGTTGATAAATTTCTTGCCATATTTTTGGATATAATGATAATCTTACTGATTATAGATCATTTCCCCCCCCATGTATATCTTTAATGTTTGTTGTTACTACCTATCACTTTTTTGGAAATACAGGAAATTAACCGCAGAGGACACAGAGAAACGCAGAGGAAAAATTCCAGATGTCAAAATCCAAACTAGGTTTTAGGCTTCAGGCTTCATGTAAGGCTTCAGGCCAAAAGATTTTAGCCCGAAACCTGTTTGTCATTTGAGCTTATGTATTTGTCATTTCTCTGCGAACCTCTGCGTCCTCTGCGGTTTAATAATCTTTCTATCATTAAAAGTGATGGGTCGTAAGGGTTTGTTGACAGGGCTGTTTACTTCTGAAAAGGAATAAGGAGGGTATAGGTTAGGTGTTAGCGCTGCTAAGCAACGATGATGGAATTTATGCTCCCGGTCTGGAAGCGCTGGTCTCACAAGTAAGCGCCATCGCCCGGGTGGTGGTGGTCGCCCCTGAAGTTGAACAAAGCGCCGTAGGTCATGCAATCTCTATTTATAATCCTTTACGGGTGACTGAGATTTATAAATCCAACACCTTGTATGGCTATGCCGTCAGGGGAACTCCGGCGGATTGCGTAAAGCTGGCGGTGGCGGAAATCCTTGATCGCCCTCCGGACATAGTAATCTCGGGGATTAATCTGGGGAAAAACGTGGGAGACTGTATACTTTACTCGGGAACGGTCTCTGCGGCCACTGAAGGCGCTATCCTGGGTATCCCGTCTATGGCGGTTTCTCTGGCTACATACTCCAATCCTGATTTTTCTTATGCGGCCCGGTTTGCCGCCCGAATGGCGGAGCTTATCGGAAGGCGCGGTTTACCTCACGGCACGCTGCTTAATGTAAATGTCCCGGCTCTCCGGCCCGAGCAGATTTCCGGGGTCTGTATCAGTCGCCAGGGTCGATTTATTTTCAAGGACATATTCAGGAAGCTGCACGATCCTTACGGGCGGGATTATTTTTGGCTGGAGACGGAAGATATCCAGCAGGACGCCAACTCCGATAACGATCTATCGGCCTTAAAACAGGGGAAAATTTCTATTACCCCACTTAAATATGATCTCACTGACCATGGGTTAATGAAGGAGCTAAAAGAGTGGGACATTACCCTCTGATGATTTGCCGGACGATGCAGACGCCGATAGGATGTTTGCTCCTGGCGGCCACATCACAAGGGCTATGCCGAATAGTTATCGGGAAGGATAAAGCCTGTCTGGTATCAAAAATACCACGGGAGTTCAATTTCACTTGGTCAACAAATCACTCCCAGGGATTTTCTGTTACCCTAACCCCGGTTATCAATGCCCTGGAAGCTTATTTTAACAAGGCTTCCCAGGTCATAAACGTCCCCCTGGATCTCCGCCGAGCTACACCTTGGCAGATTGCAGTTTGGGAAGCATTACGCGCCGTCCCTTATGGGGAAACCCGCTCTTACCAATGGGCGGCTAAATCCGTCTCCCGTCCCGCCGCCGCCAGAGCCGTAGGCGCCGCTTGCCGCTTAAATCCTATTCCAATCATAATTCCCTGTCACCGAATAATCCGCCAAGACGGTCAACTGGGAGGGTATTCCGGCGGGGAAAATATAAAAAGGAAATTACTGGAATTGGAAGGATATTTGAATTAGGACTATGGGCGCAGAGCCTGTAGGGTATCTATTACAATTCGCTTTCCACTTCATCAGCTATTTCTTTAACTATGAGGTCAGCCGCTATCTGCAAATGTAGTTCAAGTTCCTCATAGAAGTAGGTCTCTAAATTGACGGTAATCTCGCCCCGGTAGATCTCGCTATCCATTATCTGCTCAATCACCATATAGCGAACCTTGACATAACCGTCCTCAAAAATATTTTTCCCCGGCATCTCATCATTTCCAGGGTCAAACTTTACTACCGACAACTTCAATATCAGCGTATCGCTTCCACCATAAGAGCTGCCGAAACTTTCCTTCTGATATCTTTTTACGGTTCTAAAAAGATTTCTATCGGATATTTCTTTTACTAATCGGTCAGGTATTGCCTGCCAAGCAGGATAGGGCAGATTGTCCTCTATTACAGTAATTTTCAGCACATCATAATTTCTAAACTCAGTTTTTTTAGAAAAGATGGTAAGAGTTTCTATTGCCGATTTGCAGCTGATTAAAGAATAAAAACATAATAATAGTATGGATAATACGCCCAGACGTTTTCGTATCAGAGAAATTATCGAATAACACCTCAAAGACAGCCTTGGGGATTGATAATTCACTCTCCCAAAGAGGCCCGGATCACCCGAAGACCCCACTTCCCTTCTCTTAAATAATTTAGAAATATTAACCTCCCTCCCCCATTTTACCAAGAAAAATGGGTATCCGAAGCATCTTCTAGGCGATCCAGCCCGGATTTCCCCCTGCATTCACGTTAATAGCGCAATGAATATAATTATTAATACTACTAAAGTAACAAAAAATAAAGATCATTTCAAGGTCTTAAAAAAACGATTTAAGCTGGATGCTGTTTACTTAAGGCTTGATGGAGTGATTAGTGTGTTGTCGGGTTCTCAAACCCGACAGCACATAAAAACTTATCTATTTGTTTTATTGGACATAAAAATGGAAATTCCTATACGTTTAAATTAATTGAGGATAGCGGTTAAAACATTGGCTGGGACGTCAGGGTTTTGCTCAATGACCTGATCATTAAACCCATAAATCGGCGTGTTCCCTTCATGCTTTGCTAAATATAGGTTCTCCTGGACACCATAGCGCCAGGAAGTTTCCAGCAGATACCATTTACCTTGATAGCTCACGTTTACCCAGGAATGCTTTTCGCCGTTTTTGTTCCGGCCTAAGATCACTCTCACATTGTCCCGGTTTGCCCCGTCAGCAATTAACAGCGAGGCTAATAAGATGCTTAAATCACAACAATCCCCAAGTTTTTTCGCAATGGTTTCCCGAGGATATTGCCAAAAATCAGGCGTCATAGAGGCGGTGTATTGGTATTGATATTCTTCCATTACATAATTCCAAATTCGCAAGATACGGGCCTTTTCCGGGTCGGTAAGCGCCAGAATAGGATTGTTTCCCTTAATTGAACTTACTGTTGAGCGAACTTCCTGAGGTCGAATCCAACTTTTCATGTCCTGAGGCGTCTTATCCTCCTTACCTCTTTTGCCCGATACCTTTACCCCGGGATTAATCTTCCTAAATCTATGCTGAATATATGGTTCATCCTCATTAGATGCCAGGTAAGAGCTGATGTTTTCAATCCGATCCCCGGCTCTGGTAAACCACACCCTGGACCAATAATTGGTGCTGGCATAGCCCAAAGTTTCGTGTTTTCCTTTAAGATATTGATAGATGACGATAGAGCTTTGATAAAGCTCTAGGCGTTCGTAACAGCGGCCTATCCCGAATAGAGCATTATCCTTGAAGGAGCTTTGGGGATATTTTTCCAATAACTTTTGGTATTCTTTTCGGGCCTGGGTATAGTTTTTAATATAATTAAAATAGATATAGGCAATTACATTCTGAGTATTATCGACTAATACACTTCTTGGGTAATTTTCTAACAACTCCCGACATTTAAGTACAGCCTCTTCATATTTAGCCAGCATTGACAGTCTTTCTTGCTCTAAATATAATTTCAGCGGTTCTACGCCCATTTTTTTATCCCCGCTTTGGGCCTTTTTTATAAGGTCTATTTTGTAGCGGGAGCTTTTCTTATATTTGCTAAAAGGAAACAGATCCGCTACTTCCTTGTAATAGGTAGTGGCTTTTTTAAAATCACATAGTTGTTCATGGGATGAGGCTAATAAATAGAGTAGATCCGAAAGTTGGGGATGCGAGGCATTCCCTCCGATTTTTCTGGCTATCAAATCAACCAGTTGACGCAGCATTGTGATTCTTTGGGTGCGCACCTCCTCGTTTAGAGCCTTCCTGTATAGAGATTGTAATTGTTTCAGATCACTTTTTCGGGCGCCTAAAGATCGTGGAGAAAATACAAGAGCATAAACTAAAAAAACAGCTGTCAGGCTGGATATATTCATTAACGAGAAGACTTTTGTTCTGCTCATAGATTTACTCTTGGATATTAATTAATATTAAAATAATCCAGCGTGTTTGCGGTCTCGTCCACACTCTTTATTAATGTGTCTTTTTCTGTAGAAGCTGACATGTTAGAAGCGTTGGATTTTATTTTTCTCAACCCCGTTTTTAGCTGCTTAAGCTTGGCTGAAATGTTACTTACCGTCTGATTAATATCGGATGCTAAGTCATGAAACTCATCTTTTTTTCTCAAACGCACTGGCATATTAAATTTTCCATCGCCTATTTCTTTGACAGATTTTTGTAAGTGAAAAATAGCGCCCGCAACCTTATGACTGGCGAAAATACCGACGGTTATGGTAATGACAACCATAATTGCGCCGGAAATCAATAACCCGGGAAGCAAGATATCAAGGGCGGTGGGGACGTTCTCGGGATTATCAGAGACATCTTCAGTAACATAATAAAACGGAACGTCACCTTTAAATTCTACATTACTTAAATCATAATATAAGAGACAGGTTACTCCGATTGAGATCGACATAGCTAAAACTACCATCGTGACCACTTTACCGATAAGTCGCCATTGGAGACCTTTTTTGGGTAAATAATTTCTCCTTTTATGACGATATTTAGAATTCCCCATTTTATCCCCCTATAGTTCCGCCCGGTTGGCTTCCTCCCGAATAATTCGGGATTTATAACACGCTCCCGTTGGTCGCTTCCATAGCGGGAGTATTCGGCGATTTGTATGAGCCATTTTGTTTTTTGACCGTTATCTTGTAACTAGCTGTATCCAAATAACATTATCAATGTTCACCGTGGATTTATGAATAATCCGGAAGAATAAGTCCTCGGTTTATTTCAAAAGGCAAAAAATGTTTGACAATGAGATTTGTCGTTCGCAACAGCCGGAGGTCTCTTTTTAAGATAAAGTATACCGTGGAGTACCAGCGTCGACAACAAACAATCTGTATAAATTTTCGCATTATAATCTATACAGTTAGCCCTAAACACGATAAACCAAGGTTTTTGATGATATATGTAATTAATTTATCAAGCATTTTTCTTAACTCCTCTACTTGCCTTAATTGCCTGCGTGAATTTAAAAAATCAGGGGGCAGGGGAGGGGGGTAGCAGCGCTTAAGCAGCAATTTAAATAAGCATATTTTAGTCCTTATTTATTAGCTAGTTATCTAGCGCACCCCTTGCCTGGACACGCATATTTATTTTATGAACCCTTGTAACTGGACATATCTGGTTTCGTCTAAGTGAACCCCTTTGACCTGGACTTGTACTTCTATAAAACGAACCCCATAACTTGGACACCCCTAAAGAGGAAAAGGTCTTGGACGTTTACAGATACTATCTGTTTGGTTCCAGTTGAAAATAGGTAGGAAGGGAATAGAGTAGGGTGGGGTGGGGTAGGGCAGGGTGGGGCTGGATTAGTAGTCGATTTTATCTCTTTTCCCCCCGATTTATTCATAAAAACAAAAGAAAACTTACCGCTGAGGACGCAGAGGACACGGAGACGAAAAATATTTATTTCTCAACTATAACGTTAGGGGGCATAGCCATTTCCCTATGACCTTGCCCTGAGAACAAGGTTTTTACAATCGAATAAATAAATTCAAGAATTCTCTGCGCTCTTTGCGTCCTCTGCGGTGAATAATTCAGGTTCCAGTTTGGAAGAGAGAATGAATAAATAAAGATGTTATTTCTTTATTGCCATGATTTAAGTCTAATGACTTCATATTTTAGATTATTGATAGATGTGTAACTGACTATTATGAATGGCCGATGACCGCTATGATTGAGACCAGGAAATATGGTGAGACACAATTATACTGATTTAATCTTGCCACCCATCACTTTTAATGATGGAAGGATTATTACACCGCTGGCCCAAACTTATATGAAGCCCGAAGCCTAAAGCCTACAGGTGGAGAGTTCACGCTAAATTTAAACGTCCGATAATGTATATTATGTAAACAAATGGAAATCAGCAATAACCCAGGTCAACCCCATATGGGTTCAGATTGTCATTCCAGCGAAAGCGGGAATCTATAAGTTGCTGATTTTACGCAATCTGGATTCCCAATAAAATCACTCGGGAATGACATTTTGGAGACTTTTGTAAGAGGCTCCTTAGATAAAAATTAAAATTGACTTGAAAATAAAAAATTTATATGTATAATTAGTTGTTGGAAGTTTCTACTTCAAACAGCTCACCAAGTAAAAATCAAAAAATATACTTTAAACACTTTTCTGTTATTCTATCCAATTTGATTGCTAAATGGCATTTGAATCCTTAGTATGAAAAAAATTAAATCTTAAGGAGTTATGCTTCCCGCTTTATACCGAAAAGCTGAGAGCGTAATCCAAACTTTGATTGGTTACTATAGTAGTATTACAGTTTTAAACTTAAATAGTTGAGGTAATTTATGAACATAGCTGAACTAAAAGAAAAGACTATATCAGACTTGAACGTACTGGCTAAGGAGTTAGGTGTATCGGGGATAAGTGGATTAAGAAAGCAGGAACTTGTATTTAAGCTATTACAGGCTCAGACAGAAAAAAACGGACTTATATTTTCTAAAGGCGTGCTGGAAACGCTTCCCGAGGGCTTTGGATTTTTAAGAACGCCAACGTATAATTATTTGCCGGGGCCTGATGATATATATGTGTCACCTTCACAGATAAGAAGATTTGATCTTCGAACGGGCGATACGGTTTCCGGCCAGGTGCGACCGCCAAAAGAAAACGAAAAGTATTTTGCGCTACTTAAGGTTGAAGCCATCAATTTTGAAAATCCAGAGATGGCAAAAGATAAAATTCTATTTGATAATCTTACCCCGCTTTACCCTGAAGAACGGATAATGTTGGAGAAAGATTCCCAGGGGACGGAAATGAGGGTTATGGATCTGCTTACACCAATTGGTAAAGGTCAACGGGGATTAATTGTCTCTCCGCCGCGAAGTGGAAAAACAATGTTGCTTCAAGCTATTGCCAATAGTATTACTAACAATCATCCAGAGGTAATATTAATAATTTTACTTATTGATGAGCGACCAGAGGAAGTAACGGATATGCAACGTTCAGTCAAAAGCGAGGTGGTTAGTTCCACCTTTGATGAACCGGCGCAGAGGCATGTTCAGGTTGCTGAAATAGTGATGGAAAAAGCAAAAAGGCTCGTGGAGCATCACCATGATGTAGTAATTCTTCTAGATAGCATAACGCGTCTTGCCAGAGCCTATAATTCTGTAAGTCCCCCTAGCGGTAAGGTGTTGTCTGGAGGTTTAGATTCGAATGCCTTACAGAAACCTAAGCGCTTTTTCGGCGCAGCCAGGAATATTCAGGAAGGCGGCAGTCTTACCATCGTAGCAACGGCATTAGTTGATACTGGGAGCCGTATGGATGACATAATCTTTGAGGAATTTAAGGGAACCGGCAACATGGAACTTCATCTTGACCGACGCTTAGCCGACCGAAGAATATTTCCTGCCTTAGACATTACTCGTTCAGGCACTAGAAAAGAAGAACTGCTTATGGATAAAAATGAGCTTAATCGCATATGGTTAATGAGAAAAGTATTGACCCAGATGAATCCCTTAGAAGCAATGGAGCTTCTTATAGGAAAAGTACGTAAGAGCAAATCTAATGCAGAATTTCTTGATTCTTTGAGCCGCAGCCCAAATTGATGAAGAATTTCACCAATAAAACCCCCTGAAAAATATATTGCTATCCTTTACGATTTCCATCGTAATAAAGAAAGTTGCCTCGTGAGACCTATCCCCGCAGCAAGCTACGGGGTATTCTGGCATGTTTCATAAAAAATGATAATCTAATACCGAACCGCTTTCAAACTTACCCCATCCCTCTCCCAATAGGGAGAAGGATGATGTTCTATGAAAATTGATCTGTGAAAAATTATTTAAAAACATTGACATCAAAAAACATATGTCCTATAGTCATATTTAATGTATAGATTACCGAAGCAGCAATTTTAAACTAACTTATTACTATATAGTAGGAGGGGAAGGTATAGAATGGTTAAAGGGGAGCTTATCTCCAAAATAGCAAAAGAGTTGGATCTGCCCAAGCGGGAAGTGGCCCTGATATTGGACACTGTGTTTAAGAGTATAACGGAAAGCTTAGTTCGAGGGGAAAAAGTGGAACTCCGCGGTTTTGGCAGCTTTCGGATAAAACAACGTAATGCACGGCTGGGACGCAACCCAAAAACAGGAATCCAGGTCCAAGTTCCTCCTAAAAAGGTCCCTTACTTTAAACCTGGCAAGTATTTAAAAATAATAAAGTAAACATGTCATATTTAATGAACTCGTAAAAAGTCAGAAAACAGATGTTCATGTCATTCCCGTGCAAACGGGAATTCAGTATTTTCAGATAGTTAAAATCGGTATGGATTCCCACTTTCGTGGGAATGACAACTTTCGGAACTGCGGGTATATCCACGAAGGTTTGGAGGCGCCGGTTACGAGGCCATCATATTTCAGAAAGATATAATCTAAAGTTAGTTAATAAGAAAAAATTCCCGAAAAAGGTCAAAAATCCCCATTTAGAGAATAATAAGGAGTAAAGTTTTGCCCGTTCAAAAAAAAACAACTTCCCATCAAATATCGGTAGAGATAAGCAAAGAGATTGAGGGTGGAGTTTACGCCAACCAAGTAATCATCATTCATTCCCATAAGGAGTTTATTTTGGATTTTGGTTTTTCTCTGCCGACTGGTAAAATGCGTATCCAAAGCAGAATTATCACCACACCTCAAGATGCCAAAGCGATCTTGTTGGCGCTAAAAGAAAATATAGAGAAATATGAACGGCAATTTGGCCCCCTCCCCTCCCCTCCAAAAACACCCCCTACACTTCAGAGCCAGCAGATTCATTGACTTCAAGGTAATCATTTTATAGCCAGGCAGTAAAAAAGTACAGGTTAAGGTCACTGCAATTCACTTAAGGACATATGATCTTTGTCATTCCTGGCTTGACCAGGAATCCAGACCGACTCGTCTGGGCGTAGGCGCCAGCCGGAGCCTGGTTAAAAACCTATGGATTCCCGCTTTCGCGGGAATGACACTAAATGATTATTCCTAACGTTTTTAGGCTTAAGTGAACCGTATTAAGGTCATGGTCATGACCGCTACCCTACCCTTCTTGTAAATTACCTGATGTAATCGCTTCCTTAAGTCCTCCAATAAAACATGGCACATAATTTGCATTCCTTAAAGACTAGAGAACTATCTATCTAATACAATATATGGTTGATCTATAGCATATATCATATTCTTTCTCAGCGGTGGATGCGCAGGAGGGTTAATTATGAAAAATGAGGAGGACAAACCTTTTTGTTGGAGTAAATTAACAAATAGGGCTATAACTATTGTTATAATACTTAATCTTATCTTCCTGATGTTCCTTTTTCACGACAACCGGACCCGGATACGGCTCTATAAAGAGTTAATGTCAACAATAGTAAATATGCCCAACCATCTGGAGGAGTGTCCCCATAGTTCAGATAACCCCTCCCTATATAATCCCCTGCCAGCCCGAACAGAAAAAACGCTGAATTCCGTATAAAATCTGCGGGCTCCTCTCCGGGGGGGGGTTACAAATGATGGTCTCGTAAAAAGTCGTCATTCCCGCGAAAGCGGGAATCTATCCTGATTCTAACTATCTGAAAATACTGGATTCCCGTTTGCACGGGAATGACAAGAAGATGTGTTTTTTGACTTTTTACGAGTTCATCACAAATAAAAGAGCAGGAAAGGTAAAGTTACCGCCCTACCCTTCTCCTTTATTCATTTTCACCTGAAAATACCTTGTTTTCATTTATGTTGGCGTTTACGCATAAACATAGCCCCCGCTTCCGTCTGAAAGACGGCCAGGGGGCGGTGTTGCTCTGGGAGTTTATAAAAAAATGCGTAAACATGCTATGTTTCGTGCTTAAACTCAATGCTGTTTACTGTAAAAGGCGCTAGAGGGTGATTACCGGGCTGCTTTTCTCCTCAGGACAACCGCTCTAGGCCATTCATATAGGGTCTTAGCGCTTTGGGGATTACTACTGAGCCGTCAGGCTGCTGGTAATTCTCCAATAAGGCGACTAGTGTGCGGCCTACGGCCAGTCCGGAGCCGTTTAGAGTATGCAGAAATGCCGTTTTTCTGTTCCCTTTTCGTCTAAATCTGATTTTAGCCCGCCGGGCCTGAAATTCTTCAAAATTACTACAGGAGGAAATTTCACGGTAGGTTCTTTGGCTGGGCAGCCAGACCTCTATATCATAAGTCTTGGCGGCGGAAAACCCTAGATCAGCCGTACAAAGGGCCACCACTCGATAGGGAAGCTCCAGCCTCCGGAGCACTTCTTCCGCATTGGCTGTCAGTGATTCTAACTCCCGATAGGATTCTTCCGGTTTGGAAAATTTTACCAGCTCTACTTTATTGAACTGATGCTGCCGGATTATTCCTCGAACGTCTTTCCCGTGAGATCCGGCTTCACGCCGGAAGCATGGCGTATGGGCTACATAACGCAAAGGCAGTTCATCTTCATCAATAATTTCATCCCGGTGAATATTAGTAACCGGCACCTCGGCGGTGGGGATAAGGTAATATCCATCCCCATCATCAGTCTTGAATAGGTCCTGCCCAAATTTGGGGAGCTGACCGGTACCCAACATGCTTTCGCGGGAGACTAAATACGGCGGCAGCACCTCCAGGTAGCCATGCTCCCGAGTATGGAGGTCCAACATGAAAGCCGCCAACGCCCTCTCAAGTTGTGCGCCGGCTCCTCGGTATAAGCAGAAGCGAGCGCCTGATATTTTAGCTGCCCGGGGCAGATCTATAATTCCGAGTATCTCCCCTAACTCCACATGATCTTTGGGCTTGAATTTGAACTCTGGCGCTGCTCCCCATGATCGTATTACTGGATTAGCGGCTGCATCTTTACCAATTGGGACGGAAGGATGAGGGAGATTAGGAAAAGTAAGCAGCATCTCCTGAAGCTTTTCGTCCCAAACTCGCAAAGACTCTTCCGACTTTCTGATTTTATCTCCCAGCTTCCGCATTCGCAGGATCTCTTGTTCCGCCTCAGAATGCTTACCCTGACGTTTTAGGTTGGCAATCTCCTGGGAAACGCGATTGCGTTCCGCCCGCATCTCCTCCACTTCCCCAATAAGCTCCCGCCTTTGCGCATCCAGCACCCCAAAACGTTCCCAATCTACTTCTGCCCTCCGCTGGTTATACTTCTCCTTCACATAATCTATGTTTTCTCGTAAATATTGTATATTAAGCATGCCCTCATTATACACAAAAAATATAGTTAATCAACAAGAAGAGGTCTGTTAGTTCCTATTTGGTTATTGTTGTAAAATACAGATGGTATGTGTTACAATTACTATCAAGTATTATGGTTTTAGCGATCTAGATTTCCAAAGGAGGATGAGATTATGGTTAATGATGAAACGCAGATGCGGTTAAGATTTGATTATACGAATGTTTTAGCGGATAATATCGGCCCGGAGCATGGGATAAGCATCTCTGACGTGGAGGAACTGGAGCCGCGGATTGTTAAAGTTGCCCGTGATCTACAAGCGCGCCGGAAACAAGGTGAACTTCCCTTTATGGACCTACCCTATCAGGAGCAGGTAGTTAAGGAAGTGAAAGCGTTAGCTGATGACGTTTCCCAACGGTTTGATACCCTGGTTTTGGTAGGTATCGGCGGTTCGGCTTTGGGGCCGATGGCGCTCTATCAAGCTTTTGGTTATGAGTGGCCGGCTATGGCGCCCCAGAAGCTCAAGAGACCCCGGATCATTTTTTGCGATAATTCAGATCCGGAAGAGTTGCACAGTCTAATGGATACTTTGGACTTAGAACGGACAGCCGTTAACGTAATTACCAAGTCCGGATCAACCGCCGAGCCGATGAGCGCTTTCCTTATCATACGGGAAGCGTTGATTAAGGCGGTGGGTAAGTCCCGCTATCCGCAACATATCATTGCTACCACAGATCCATGTAAGGGAGCTCTCCGGCAGATTGCCCAAGCTGAGGGTTATCGCACTTTGGATATACATCCCGGCGTAGGCGGCCGCTTCTCCGTGTTTACTCCGGTGGGTTTATTTCCTGCGGCAGTATGTGGAATAGACATAGATCTGCTTTTGGAAGGGGCCAAATTGGCGGACAATCTGTGCCTGACCGCCGGAATTTATCAGAACCCGGCCGCTCTGCCCGCCAGCCTCCTCTATCTAGCCGATACTAAAAAGAACAAACCCATTGTGGTTTTCATGCCCTACTCTTCCAGATTGCACAGAACAGCCGAGTGGTTTTGTCAACTGCTGGCGGAGAGTTTAGGGAAGCGTTATTCAATAGCTGGAGAAAAAGTCGAGGTGGGACAAACGCCCATCGCGGCCCAAGGAGCCACAGATCAGCATTCCCAACTCCAACTCTACCAGGAAGGGCCGAATAATAAAATCATCTTGTTTATCAGAATAGAAAAGTTTTCGCACGTCATGCCCATTCCGTCCAGTTTTCCCGATCAAGAAGGAATTGGCTATCTTGGCGGTCATACCCTGGAAGAGCTCATACTCTCCGAGCAAAAGGCTGCCGCCTGGGCGCTGGCCAAGGATAAAAGGCCGTCAGCCGCGTTTATCCTGCCTCAGCTCAACCCATTTACATTAGGACAACTGCTGTATATCCTGGAGCAGCAAATTTCTCTGATGGGTGGTCTATACGGAATAAATCCCTATGATCAGCCGGGAGTGGAGGCGGCCAAAAAGGCTGCTTATGCCATGCTGGGCAGACCGGGTTATGAGGAGCTAAAAAATGAGATGGAGGCCGCCCTGCCCCGCCAAAAAAGCGCTATACTATAGAGGTACTTACAAAAGTGCCAGGGCGGTGGCCCTGGCCTACCCTATATGGGTAGTGTTGGGGACACTGCCCCAACATATAGTATGGCTAACTTTTTTTAAATGACTTTTGCAAGAGGCTCTATAGGGACATCTTTTTCATAGTTACTTAATCTGTTGCTAATTAAGGACTTGGATACAAAATCATTTAGAGAGCGCTTTGCTGGATTAACTGAGGAAAAGTGGTGGTGGCTGCTGCTGATCATGTTGTTAGCGGGGGTTGTGCGGCTTTGTATCCAACAATTGGTTCTCAGTGAAGTTCTCTCCATCAAGTTATCTGGGAAAACTGATATAGACGGCTGGGGGATGATTGCCAGGAATCTGGTTAGAGGAAAAGGGTATTTGCGCCTTAATAAACCAACCGCTACGCGAGGCCCTGTCTATCCTTATTTTCTTTATCTGATTTATAATGTTTTTGGGATTGGTCATTATGCCGCCTTAGCCGCCCAAATTTTCTGGAACATGGTCAATTGCAGCCTTATTTATGCTTTATCCTTGGAGCTGTTTGACCACCGAAAGACAGGGCTGCTGGCCGCTCTTGGCTGGGCCCTCTATCTCCCGGAAACAGCCGTAGATTCTATCTGGCTATTTAGTGAACCTCTATTTATAGTTTTGCTGCTATTATTTTCTATAGTCCTGGTCCGAGGCATGAAAAGTAAGAAAGTCGCTTATCATGCTTTAGCCGGCGCTCTTTTAGGGTTAACCGCTCTTTGCCGACCCATAACCCAGGCCTTCCCGCTTATTTTACTGCCTGTCCTTTTTAGGATTTATTATCCCGACCGGCGGTTTGCCTTGCGGTCGGGGTCACTGCTGCTTATATGCTTTATGCTGGTTCTTTCCCCCTGGATAATAAGAAATTACAAGACATTTGGAATGCTAGTGCCCGCCAGCACTTTCTTTGGCTACAATGTACATGCCGGCAACATCTATCTGGGAGAAGACAATTATCTTGCTACTACTGATTTAGGCGCCTCAAGAAGAAAATTCTCGAACTATATTATGGATAAACAGAATGAGTTTAAGGCGCTCAACGAGGCGGAACAAGACTTGGTTTACCGCGGGTTGGCCTGGGATGTTATTCAACGCTATCCGTGGCGTTATGTCTTAAAATCCTTTGTTCGGGGGTTAGTTATCTGGTTTAATATTGAAGTGGGCAATAACAGCCGAACCATGAATTTCCTGGTGCCGATATTTAATATACCGATCCTCACTTTAGGGATTTGGGGGTGGTTAAAGTTCAGCGCCGGAGGTTGCCGCTGGGGCCACCCATTTGTAATATTGATAATATATAATACCCTGGCTTATATGCTGATTTTGGAGAATTGGCGTTTTAGTATCCCGATGATCCCCTATCTTTTAATATTTGGATCTTTTGCGGTCTTGAGGTATCGCCATGCCTAATCCAATAAAAAATAAACTTGTTGCATTAACCGAGGAAAAGTGGTGGTTGTGGCTGCTGCTGATCATGCTGTTAGCTGGAGTTGTGCGGCTTTGTATTCAACAGACGCTTCTTAGAGGCGTCCCATTTGTTCCGGGCTACTGGAAGACTGATTTAGATGGCTGGGGTAGAATTGCGGAAAATTTAATTAACGGAAAGGGATACTTAAAGCTTGATAAACCGACGGCTAGTCGTGGTCCTGTGTACCCTTTTTTTCTGTATGTGATTTATCATCTTTTTGGGATCGAACACTATGCTTCCCTGGCTGCTCAAATTTTTTGGAATATGGCTATTTGCGGCCTGATTTACGCCTTAGCCCTAGAGCTGTTTGGTAACCGACAGATAGGGCTGCTGGCCGCCTTTGGTTGGGCCCTCTACTTTCCGGAAACAGTTATAGATACAATATGGCTTTTCAGTGAGCCCATATTTATAGTTCTATTATTATTATTTTCTTTGGCATTAGTGCGGGGCATAAAGTGCAGGAAAATAGCTTATCACGCTTTAGCCGGCGCTCTTTTAGGTATAACCACTCTTTGCCGTCCGGTAACCCAGGCTTTCTCACTTGTTTTGTTACCGGTTCTCTTTTGGCTTTTTCGCCCTGATTGGAGATTTGCTCTACGGGCGGGTTCGATGTTGCTTCTATGCTTCTTATTGGTTTTATCTCCTTGGGTAATTAGGAATTACAAGGCATTCGGTATCCTGGTGCCTGCCAGCACTATTTTCGGTTATAATTTGTATGTTGGCAATTCATTTTTAGGGGAAGATATGTATCTTACTCCCACTGATTTGCGAGCCTCAGAAAGGAAATTCAAAACCTATCTAGCCGATAAGAAAATTGAGTTTAATTCCTTAAATGAAGCTGAACAAGATGTGGTTTACCGCCGGGCAGCCTGGGAAATTATTCGCCAACATCCTTGGCGTTATACCTTAAAATCATTTGTCCGCGGTATTATCATATGGTTTAATATCGAAGTGGGCGCCAAGAAACGACTGATGAGTTTCCTGGTGCCGCTTTGGAATATACCCATCTTAGTATTAGGTATCTGGGGTTGGTTGAAGTTTTGTGGGGAGGGCTGTGACTGGGGTTGGCCATTTGCAGTATTAACAGTGTATAATACTTTAGTCTATATGTTTATTTTAGGGAGTTGGCGCTTTAGTATTCCGATGATCCCATATCTTCTCCTGTTTGGCGCTTACGCCATTCTTCGTTATCAGCCTTCTACTCCGGATGATACTTCCGGCCCTTCCAGGGAATGCCTTGGTGATACCGAAAGATGGAATTGAGGATTAAGCCGATCACAATCGCTCCCCCTAAAGGCAAGCATAACACATAGGTAGGAGGTATTTTTGCGCCAAATTCTTTCCAGAGGCGACCGACTATCCATATAATGGTTAAATTAGATCCCAAAATCAGACCCCCGAGACCTAAAGACGCCTCCGGCGATCCCCAAATTCCCATCAGCCAGCCCAGTAGAACCAAAATTGGAAATACATTCAACAAAAAAATGGCTGCTATGGCAGAGCAGGCCCTCACATAACTTTTATCCATCCCTAAAAACAGGTTCTTACTCCAGCCTTCCCATACGTCCTGAAAACTATGATACATTTCTACCTGGTAAATTTCCGGTCCGTTTAACACCCGCAATTTATACCCGGCAGATTTAACCAGAATAGCCAACTCCTTGTCATCAACCATAGCTCTGCGTATTGCGGCATGTCCCCCTGTTAACTCATACACACGGCGCTTGATTAAAATATACGCCCCTACCGCCATCGCTTTGGCTGAACGGGGATCGTTTACCTCCGCTAGGGGGCTGCCGGCTATGATTAATCCCCCTACGATAGGTAAGGTTACCTTATCCCAAAAATTAACTATATTTACATTAGGCAGGACTGATAACATATCTAAATTTTCTTCCTTGGCGTAAACCACACCGGCAGACAAAGCGGAGGTGGAAAACTCTGTATCTGCATCGGTAAACAGTAACCACTCGCCACCAGACTCCCGGGCGCCCTGGTGATTAGCCCAACTCTTGCCTGTCCAGCCTGAAGGCAGCCTCCGACCGCGAACAACCTTAAAATTTGTCTGGGATCTGCTGACCAAGTCTGCTATTGAATATGTTTGATCGGTGGAAAAATCATCCACCACTATGACCTCATAGGCTGGATAATTCAGTCCGGCGAGGCTCGCCAGGCAGCCGGGCAGAACAGCCTCTTCATCCCTGGCAGGAATAATGATCGATACTAATGGACAATCAACGCCGATATTTTCAGCATGTTTAGGCTCTAAAATAAAAGGTTTATTCCGGCAAGCGGCAAAGTAAATAACACTCCAGGCTGCTACGACAAGAATTAGTATAAAGTAAACCAGCATAATTCTATGAGTTTAAGAACAAAACGCCCTGCGGGTGAATTTAAATCACCCCCCTGCCCTTTTGCTCCCGTATTATTCATAAATCCACGGCAAACATTCTAGTGTGCTGTCCATTTTAAATTGATGGGTAGAGATTTCCTTCTCCCCTGAGGGGAGAAGGTTAGGATGAGGGGGCTTTTGATAAATAAC
>QIEW01000386.1 GCA_003230535.1 bacterium | reverse complement strand
CAAGTCTTACATCTGCCATAGTTTATCTCCTTGTGATATATCCAAAGAGATAATATAACAGTTAATTATTAATTAATCAACACTGCCTAGTTGTCTGTTGCTTCACGGAAAAGCTTGGAGGGTTTAAAAGTAACCACTTTCCTGGCGGAAATGTCAGCGGATTTACCCGTCATAGGATTCCGTCCAATCCGGGCATTTTTCTTGCGAATAATGAATTTTCCGAAACCACTAATTTCCACTCCGATACCACTTTCTAATGTTCTTTTCAGACAACCAAAGATTTCCTCCACCACCGTCTTAGCCTCCCGCGGGCTGACGTCTATGGCGGCCGCTACTTGATTGACAATATCCTGTTTGGTCATAATTCCTCCTTCATCCGAATTATACTATTTTTTTAATTGGTATGCTCCTCTGACTAGTCGAATGTACATGTTACAATTTTCTTTTGAAATACGCATTATTTCAATAATTTTTAAAATTAACATAATATTACCCCCAAGTCAAGAAAAATGTTAACAAAACAACATCATGTTATCGACAGCTAATAGATTGCCGAAATAATGCTTGTTGTCTGGGGTTGTGGAACCAAAGATAACCCGAATAATTCGGGATCATAAACACGCTCGGAGTTGGTCGCTTCCATAGCGGGAGTTTTCGGTGATTCGTATAAAAATTTTGTTTTTTGACCGTTATTTTGTAAGCAACTGTATTCAAATAACATCATCAATGTTTACCGTGGATTTATGAATAATCCGGGTTAATATATACTTGTTGATTAATGGGCGAATAATATGCTATCGTTGGAGTTGTAATGGAGGAAATTCGCGTTTAATCGGCGACAACTTGATGCGTGGTGTCGACGCCCTGTAAGAGAGGGTATTATTGCGGCTGACTGTCGCATTAAAAAGCGGGAAAGGGTTGATCTTTGATACGCGCCGCCAGAGTCACTGATGCCAAAAATATTCAGCGGTTAGTAAATTATTATGGAGAAAGAGGTGAGATGCTGGCCTTATCCTTACATGAGGTCTTTGATTCGTTAAGGGATTTTTCAGTATATGAAGCACACCGGGAAATTGTGGGAACCTGCGCTTTACAGATAACCTGGGAAGACTTAGCTGAAGTACGTTCGCTGGCTGTTTCCCCAAAAAATATTCGACAGGGAATTGGCTCTCAGCTTCTTCTTTCAAAGATTCGAGAAGCCCGGGATTTGGGTCTCTCTAAACTGTTCGCATTGAGCTATAATCCAGGGTTTTTTCAGAGGCATGGATTTCGATTGGTAGATAAAGGGGAGTTGCCGCATAAAGTCTGGGTTGATTGCGTTAAGTGCATTAAGTTTCCGGATTGTACCGAAGTGGCGCTGGTGTTGAACTTGTGATGGTCCGTCCCCAATTTGTAGATAATGGCCTTCTGCCGGTAAAGGATTTGCTGAAGCTAACAAGACATTGTTTTAAAAAATATTTCACTTTAATTATTGCAAAATAATTTTAATAATTTCTGTCAGATAACATTATTTAAACCGTTGATTTTAGGAGTTAAACAGAATTTTTTCACCTTTTAAGGTTAGATTTTTCGATATTTTTCTATTGACAAATATTAGCAAACAATATTATTATATCTTACATTAATTGTATGGGTAGTCGTTGGCGTTATTGATAATTAATCGGATAAAGACCATTAAGATGGGCGGGGGTGTATTCAGGAAGTTTTGCAGATCATTAGGCATAATATTTTCCCCTGGGGATTGGGGAAGAGAGCAAGAAGTATTAAGGGGGGTTGGGGCAGAGTTGTAAGATTTTAAGCCAAAAAGCAGTTCAGCGCCTGGAAGCGCCTTTTCCATCAATCAGCAGTTAGTGCAAATCTTCTTCTCTAGTAGCTCACCTTTTATTAATTACTACCTAAAAATTATATTGATGTTAGATTGAAGAACCCCATGGGGTAAGCCTGTGGCGTTCTGTCCGTCGGGTTATTAGATTAGCCTGAGGGGGAGTGGTGTGATTTTGCTTAGCCGGGAGGAATGGGGATGGGAGGAAACGCCTCCAACAAAAACGATGCCGCCAAGCGCAAGGAATTCCGGGTTACCGTAATTTTGCTGTTCTTGTTTTGGATGATTATTTCCATTCCCGCTGATCCTTTTTCCGCCAGGGGGATAAACGATCTAATTCAGCATACGGTAATCGGGTTGCTGCTGGCTGTAGGAATAGCCAAGTTGGTTAAGTTTCCCATCTTAACCTCTGATGAGATTACCGACCACCGCCTGCCCAACCTAATTAAACTGTTTGCCTACGTTATCTACCTTATCAGTCAGATACTTCTTGCCGGTATAGATGTCGCCAGACGCGTAATGCGCTCTAAGATAGATATCTCGCCCGGGATTATCAAATTCGATACTCCATTGACCGACGACCTTCAGATAACCTTGAACGCCAATTCCATCACTCTTACTCCCGGCACCATTACGATAGACGCTATAAAAAAGAAGGATGGCGGGAGTACTTTTTGGGTGCACTGTATCAGTCAGGACGGCGTAAAGGACATGATGGATAATAAGGGGTTTGTGGAGAAAATTCAGAATATCTATCGGAAGGGGGCTGCTTAATGGGACCTTTCATCTCGGCCTCCAAGATCGCGATGGTTATTCTCTCGATAACCATTTTTTTCTGTCTTTACCGGGCGGTATCGGGTCCTACTATGCTTGATCGGGTCATCGGAATAAATATAATCGGCACTAAGGCGGTAGTTATCTTTGTGTTAGTCGGGGTGGTGTTTAAAAATGGGTTTTTCTTTGATCTGGCGATGGTATATGCGTTGTTATTGTATGTAGCTACCATAGGTTTTGTGAAGTATCTGGAGTTTAGGAGGTTGGATAAGTGATCGCCCTGATTTGCCAGTGGGTGGGAATTTTCCTTATCTTCGGGGGCACTTTTTTCTTTATTACGGCGACGATAGGGATTATCAGGATGCCGGACGCTTATAACCGGGGGCATGTGGCCGGTAAGGGGGATAGTCCGGGGTTTCTGCTTTGCCTGCTGGGAGCGTGGATATATTGGATGACCATTAACCCTTATGAGAGCTTGAAAATTCTTATTATTATGCTGTTTATGCTGTTTGCCAATCCAATCGCCATTCATGCTATCCTGCGTCTGTGTCACCGTACCGGCGTGGCGCCTTGTGAAGGCACTACCGAACACGATATCACCGCCTCCGGTAAACAGGAGGCCTAAAAAGCTATCGAAGATGAACTCGTAAAAAGTTGTCATTCCCGCGGAAGCGGGAATCTATGCTGGTTTTAACTATCTGAAAAATAATGGATTCATGTTGCACGGGAATAATATGAATATGTGTTATCAGATTTTTCAGGAGTTCATCATAGAAAGGAGAGAGCCGTGGATCTGGTAACCTTGGCACATATAATAATCCTGATGTTTTTAATGGCGGTGGCCGTAGCTGCGGTCAGGGCCAAGCATGTTCTGACGGCGGTAATTATTTATAGCGCTTACAGCTTTACTATGGCCATTACCTATTTGATCCTCCGTTCTCCCGATGTGGCCATGACTGAAGCCGCTATCGGGGCCGGGGTAACCACCATGCTGTTTATTGCCACCCTCTCCAGAACTACAAAGGAAGAAGAATGAAACGTTCGGTTGCCGTTATCTTTTTTGGACTGTTTATCATCTGCATGATAGTGGTGGTAATGCATTTATCGCCGGTGGGCGATCCTCACCTGCCGGGGTATGCGGACTTTATCTCTCCGGATGTGCCGGCCTCTCAAGTATCCCGGGAGGCAAACTCCGTAGCCCTGCGCTACAACCGCGGATCAATTCCTGACGGCTCCTCTATCAGCGTGGTAGGAGGTGTGATCCTCGATTATAGGGGCTATGATACTCTATATGAGACTACGGTTATCTTCACAGCCTTGATTTCGGTATTATCCGTATTGTCGATGACTAAAGGGAAGGGAGGGTCTGATGCCCGCTAATACGTCCTCCAGCAGTTTAATTATCAGGGTGGTTAGTCAGAAGATGATCCCTTTCATTGTGATGTTCGGGGCTTATATAATTTTTCACGGAGAGGTATCGCCGGGGGGCGGTTTCCAAGGGGGAGTGATCATCTGCTCGGCTTTTATCCTCTGCGCCTTGGCCTTCAACCTTGATGATGGGAAAAAGAGAGCGACGGATAACCTGTTAAGTGTAGCCAACAGTTTGGGCCCCATCATCTTTGTCTTAATCGGTCTATGGGGCATAATTACCGGCTACTCTTTTTTAGCCAACAAGGTGGTTCATCTTTCCTATCATGGTGAGTTGGGGACATTGTTGGGAAGCCTTAATTTACTGTTGGTAAATATTGGGATCGGGATAACGGTAAGTAGTGTTTTTACTGTGTGTTTCTTTGCTTTCATTGAGCATGAGGAGGAAGAGGAGTAATTTGTAAGCGGATAGTATCCGCCGCCATTTTTTAAAAACAGATTAATGATTTTTGCGGTAAAATCAAACCTAACAGTAACTTCTTCTCATTTGAAGTTACTTAGAAGAAGAGCAATTGCACTCAATCCGCGGGGAGCTGTATTCAGACAACGGCGGCAAACGCCGGCGTCGATATCGATCAGGCGGGCGCTTGAACTGTTACGGAATGGATGTTGTTAAAAGAGGCTGTTAATTTGTTTGATGGCCGTCTTATTGAGGGGTAAGAGCTGATGATGGTGCTGACCAGAATAGATTTTATTGTGAGTGTGTGTTTGTTTGGTATTGGCTTGTACGCGATGGTGATGGAGCCCAATTTGATCAAGAAACTGATTGGGCTGAACATTATGGAAACTTCGGTTTATTTGTTCTTCATTGCTATGGGGGATGTGCGGTTGGGGCCGTCTACCGAGCAATGGGCGATTGCTCCTTTTGCCCAAAACATTGATGCCGCCGCCTCCGGCAAAGTGGCGATGGTGAACCCGATACCGTCGGCATTGATCCTCACGGCTATTGTTGTCAGTGTCAGCGTAACTGCGGTAGCTTTGAGTATAGCGATCAAGCTCTACCAGCACTATGGCACATTAGACTTAAGAAAAATGGCTACTCTGAAAGGGTAAAGATATAAGCGATGCAAAGTAGCGGTTCCCATCTTCAGGTTTTAATACCGGTATCCTATATATTAAGCGCATTTATTTCCCCCTTACTCTATAAGTGGGCCAGAAAGTGCTATAATGTGCTTATCCCCTTAATCACGGGCGCTATATTTATAGCCTCCGGAGTCCTGTTTTACAAGGTACTTTCTTCTCCGGTCGGTTTCCTGGAATATTTTCCCGGATTTAGTTGGAGCGGCGAGCGGTTTTTAGCTACCGGCCAGCCGATAGGGATTGTGCTCCGTACCGATATTTTCGGCGCCTTGCTGGTGCTGTTGATTACCGGCGTTGGGTTTTTAGTCAGTATCTATTCCTTCCGCTATATCGCCCATGAAGCATCGGAGGAGCGTATAGGTTACTATTATACGCTGCTGTTTCTGATGCTGGCTGGGATGTCCGGGGTTCCCCTCACTGGGGATTGCTTTAATTTTTATGTGTTCCTGGAGGTGGCTTCCATCAGCTCTTACGCCTTAGTGGCTTTTCCTGGTAAAGAGCAGTCATTGGAGGCGGCCTTCAAATATATGCTGGTAGGGGCTATCGGGTCAATTTTGATAGTGTTTGCGATAGGATTGCTGTTTTCGGCTACCGGGACGCTGAATATGGCCTATGCTTCACAGCAGGTGGCCAAGATAGTCACCTCTTCGCCGGATTCTCCTCTGTATAATTACCGGCACCTGATATTTGCCTCGGTGGGCCTGTTTGTGATTGGGTTCAGCATCAAATCCGCCTTCTTTCCGGCTCATGCCTGGCTGGCGGATGCTCATCCGGTGGCTCCCTCATCGATCAGCGCCATGCTCTCCGGGCTAATGATAAAAGCAACGGGCGTCTTTCTCCTGATCCGATTTTTATTCACTGTATTCGGCTTCCACAAGGGTTATTACGGCCAGATGCTGACCCCGGTCTTTTTAGTGGTGGCAGTGGCCACTGTTATTGGAGGCTCTCTTTTTGCTATCGCTCAGACTAATCTAAAGCGGATGCTGGCTTATTCCACTATTGCCCAAATGGGTTATATATTGATAGGAATTTCCTTATTGACCAAAGCGGGCTTAGAAGGTTCCATTTTACATATCGTTAATCATACGATTACAAAGTCGCTGCTGTTCTTGAGTGCGGGGGCGATTATTTATAAAACTGGAGTTAAGGATATAAAAGGAATGGCTCGGATGGGGTACCGGATGCCGCTGACGATGTCATGTTTTGCTATCGGCGCCTTTTCAATGGTAGGGTTGCCGCCGCTGTCGGGATTTATGAGTAAATGGGCGCTGGCCGAGGCCTCGCTGGAGGCTAATTTCCCTCTGTTAGTGGTAGTGTTGTTAGCTTCCAGTTTATTGAATGCCGTATATTACTTCCGGGTAGTAGGGCTGGCTTTTTTCTCCCCCGCCCAGCAGGGAACAGGAACTAATAACTCAGCTCAGGCCCATAATTCGGCCTCTGAATCCGGCTCCGAGCTGCCGCTGACCATGGCGATCCCTATTATCGTCCTGGCGGCTGGGGTAATTTTAGTCGGATTGCAGTTAAACCCCATAATGAAGGTTATTAAACCGGCAGTAGCGGTGTTATTTAGATAGAAAATGTGCTTGTGATTAATAAGAATACCTATAACCCGGATTATTCATAAATCTACGGTAAGCATTAATGATGTTATTTAAATACAGCTAGTTATAAAATAACGGTCAAAAAACAAAATTTCCGTACTAATCACCGAAAACTCCCGCTATGGAAGCGACCAACGGGAGCGTGTTTATGATCCCGAATTATTCGGGATAACTGTCGAAATTTTAAGATTAATTGAAAATATTAACCAAATAACAATATGCTATATTTAATTTCAACTGTATTTATTCCTTTTGTAATAGCGCTGACGGTCATTTTAATAGGCGAAAGAAATGATAAGCTGCGTAATGTGCTTATTATGATCATGCCTTTCTATAATCTGATCGGTTTTCTCGCAAATTCTGCCGCGATCCTGGCCGGAAAGCTGCCAGTTGTTACTATCGCCGATCTTGGTTTTTTCACGATTACATTCAGAGCGGATCCTTTGGCTTTGCTAATGGGGACCTTGGTCACCTTTTTATGGGTGTTTACCTCTTCTTATTCTATCGGTTACATGCAGGGCGAGCATGCTCTCCCCCGGTATTTTGCCTCGCTGACCGTCTGTTTGGGAGCGACGATGGGGATAATTCTGGCGGCCAACCTGTTCACCTTGTTTCTTTTTTATGAGATGCTGGGTTTCGCGGTCTATCCCCTGGTAATCCATATTGAAACTGAAGAGGCGTTTAAGTCGGGAGTGGTCTATCTGCTCTTTTTGCTGGTAGGAGGTTCTTTCCTCCTGTTCGGAATTATATTAACCTATGTTTTGACGAAGGGAAATATTACCTTTGTTCCGGGAGGCATGGCGGGATTGGCTGACGGCAGCCAACTTGCTCTCTATTCTCTGTTTTTCATGTTTTTAATCGGGTTTGGGGTTAAGAGCGCCATCATGCCCTTACACGTTTGGCTGCCAAGAGCCATGATTGCCCCTACTCCGATCAGCGCCTTGTTGCATGCGGTGGCGGTGGTCAATATGGGCTTATACGGTATGATCAGAATGATCTATAACGTGTTTGGGCCCGCCTTGTTTGGCAAGCTTCATCTGGATATTATCTTGGCGGTACCCGCCTGCATCACTATTATTTTTGCCGCGATTGCGGCGTTACGGGTAGATAAAATAAAACGCCTGTTGGCCTATTCTACGATAAACCAGCTGAGCTATGTTATTCTGGGGGCTGCTTCCCTCCACGCCATGGCCTTCATGGGGGCTCTGGTTCATATTGTCTACCACTCGGTGATGAAGATAACGCTGTTTTACTCTGCGGGGACCATCATAAAGCAAACCGGAAAGGTGAAGATAAAGGAGATGTCCGGGTTAGCCAAGAAGATGCCGGTTACTTGCGCGGCCTTTACGGTGGGAGCCTTGGGGATTGCAGGGTTGCCGCCGATAGCCGGCTGGATAAGCAAGTGGTATATGGTGGAAGGTTTCCTGAAGATAGGTAATCCTTGGCTGGCGTCGGTGTATATTATCAGCAGTATCATAGAGATAGGGTTTCTAACTCCACCTATTCTGTATGCTTATTTTGGTAAGGACGAAGGGAAACATTCGGCAAAGGCTCATCCGGCAGATTCCAAATACGAAGCTCCATTGGATATGCTTATTCCTTTGGCAGTGGTAGCGATATTATCGATTACTTTTGGCCTGTTTGGTTCACTGCCTTTTGTTTATGGCACCGCGGCCGTTGAAAATCTACTTGCTACTACCGTTACGGTATGGTAACATAAAGAGGGACATAAGGGCCTCAGGCCCTTTTATATCAATATCATTAAGGGAGGGACTGGGATTATGTTAAATTATAATATACTGCCGTTGGTAGTGGTGCTGCTGCCTGTTTTTGCCACCCTTATTCGTCCCTTTTTGGAGAGAAAGCGGCATTATCTGTTTACCGCTATCACTACCTGTGTCACCTTTTTGCTGGTAGTATTGATGTATCCGCAAATTAAAGGTGGAGGTGGTCTGGAATACGTTATCGACACAGGGTTAGGCTTCAATTTTGACTTTTTTGTATCGCCGCTTGAGTTCCTGATGGGGTTGGTCTCATCCTTTCTGTGGATGATCGCCAGTATCTATGCGATTGAGTATATGGAGCATAGTCACTCCCATGACCGCTACAACACTTTCTCGCTTCTCTCTTTGGCGGGAATGTTGGGGATAGTGTTTGCCAAGAATTTGTTTTCGCTCTATATATTCTTCGAATTATTATGTGTGGCCTCCACCATTCTGGTGTTTCATGAGGAAACGCCCGAGGCGATGCGAGCCGGTTTCAAATACTTATTCCTGGGAATTGCCGGCGGGTTGGTGCTGTTGTTTTCAATTATCGCTACCTATCAGATCTCCGGGCATGGGGAACTTAGTCGTATTGGGATCGGATTAAAGGATAGTCCTTGGCTGCCTTATATCTTTTGGGGATATGTGATCGGTTTCGGGGTGAAAGCCGGAATTTTCCCGCTCCATATCTGGTTACCGTCCGCACATCCAGTAGCCCCGTCTCCTGCGTCTGCTTTGCTGTCGGGGGTGATGATTAAGGCCGGGGCCTATGGGATTTTCAAGACGGTGTATAATATTATCGGATTTGCCGCTATTGTTCCGGCTCATATCAATATGTCGCTGGGATTATTGATTATCGCTATAATTACCATCCTGTTGGGGTCAGCGGTAGCTATTACCCAAACGGAGATCAAGAGAATGCTGGCCTACTCCAGCATTTCCCAGATAGGCTATGTAGTAATGGGGATCGCTCTCCTCTCCCCGTTAGGTATCGTGGGAAGTCTGATGCATATCTTTGGCCACGCCTTAATGAAAGGGGCGCTCTTCTTATCTGCCGGCGCCATCATTTATAAGATCGGACTTCGCCAGATTAAAGACCTTCGGGGATTGGGGCGTCGGATGCCGATAGTCACCGGTGTATTTACTGTTGCCGCCTTGTCTATGATTGGACTGCCTCCCATGGTGGGATTTATCAGTAAGTGGTTTTTAGCCTTGGGGTCGCTGCAATTAATGAAGATGGGGACCTACTGGCCGGGGATGGGAGTAATTTGCCTGTTAACATTACTCCTCTCCAGCCTCCTGAACTTGATCTATTATGGCCCGATAGTTATTGGGGCTTGGTTTGCCGGAGATTCAGAAGGAGGGCACGGGGGACATAATTCCTCAGATAATTCTCCTAAAAACGATGATCCCGGCCTGTTTATGACCATACCCCTGGCGATACTGGGAGTCCTCATTCTATTTTTTGGTATATTCCCCGGGCTGCCTCTGAGTTTGGCTAAATCAGTTAGTAGCTTGTTCTTCAGTAACTTGTTCTTCTAACTCCGATGTAGGAAACCTATATGTCTGTCAAGAGGCGGTTATACAGTTTAATTTTCCTTGTAGGTGTAAACCTGTTGGCTTGGGTGGATATATCCCGGGCCTCGGTTCCGGGAGGTCACCATCAGGCTGAACCGCCGGTTTTATATTTTGCTCATTGGATATTATTAGCGGTAGCGCTTCTAATAGTGGTTACTGTTACTATTAGGATCTACAAGAAAAAATCTGAGCATCAGGGTCTCTTGCTGGCGGGATTATTTGTCCTGGTAGGGGCGGCCATCTATTTTCTTGATCAGCTGCCTGCGCTGCACGGGTATTTCGATTTGGCGACTCACCAGTTTCTGCCTGGGTATCATGAGCCGCCTCAGTTTGGGTTCGCCAAGTTTGTCTATAAGATGGTCTTGGGCGCTTTCCTGACCACTTATGCTTTCTTAGGTATGCATGGTCATGATGAGCATGAAGAAGGGGAGCATGGCGGACATGACGATCACGGAGGGCATGACGGCCATGAAGCCCACGCCAACGGACATGGTGAGGCTCCCGCACATGCGCCAGCACATCCTGAGGCGCATAAATCAGCGGTGCACCACTGAGATGTATAGGGCTGGAACAGGAATTTCCAGTTTATTTTTTTAATTTTTGAACGCAAATCAACTCTCACGATGTTGAAGAGAACCATAAGAACTATTGAAAAGGTGGAGGCTTAAAATAATTCAGATTAAAATATGGGGTGTGTTTTTTTGCTTTTTTAATTCTTACTGGTTGCGTTGCAACATCAAAAACCAAACGTTCAACCAAACGTTCAGAAGGTGTCTGAGAAGTAACTATTCCAAAAGGTAAATGTGTGGGGGATCCACGGTATCCAAAGGGAATGTTTACACTTTGTCGGTCACCTGAAGGAACTGAAATTCTTGGAGTTAAAATTACAAATACTCAATACGTTGATTCAAAAGAAATAGCAGATAAATTTGCCGCTCAAGGTGCTATAGTTAGAAAAATTAGGTGATTACCCATGAGGAATTAGGTGTCAGGTCATGGCATGAAGCATTGCAAAAGGGAAATCAGGTCTAACTGTTGATAAAAGTACCAGGTTAAGGTTACCGTCCTGAGTTTTGGAGATATCATTGAATATCAGGGGGTTTTTGTGGTTAGATCGGGTTATAGAAAAGATAGAATTAAAGCATAAGGTAACACCTGAAGAAGTAGAAGATGTGTTTTTAAATGTGCCAATTTTTCTAAAGGGGCCTAAGGGGCAGCGACATGGAGAAAATGGGTATTATTGTCTCGGAAGAACTGGAGCAGGAAGGTGTTTATTTGTTTTCTTTATTATTAAATTGGATAAACGGGCCATGGTAATATCAGCCAGGGACATGACTGATTCGGAACGAGATTATTATAAAGGGAGGTAATAATCCATGTCTAAGATGCCAAATTTTAACACGTTGGAGGATGAGGCAGGATTTTGGGAAAGCCATAGTATTACAGATTATTTGGAATATCTCCAACCGGTAGAGATAAAAATGGATCGGGCAAGAAAGGATTTTTTAGTGTTGCAAATGGATATTGAATCCATTAGAAAATTGAAGAATATTGCTTATGAGAAACATACATCCATAAGTAATTTGGTTTTTCAATTGATTAGATAGCATGGGGGTAGGTTGGGGCCGCCGCCCTGATCATATCGGCCTGGGGCAGCGGCCCCAGCCTGCCTTATATGGGAGTGTTAAATCTGTTTTGTGCTGTTGGGTCCTCAGACCAGACAGCCTGATGGGTGGCAGGTTTGAGAACCCGTCGCCGCCTAAAGCAGGGGCAAAAGATGCAGCTATTGACTTGTTTCGTTAAAAAAGAAGATCGCCAATATCCTTCTCTATGTGTAGAGTTAGATGTGGCCTCTTGCGGCAGGACGAAAAAGGAAGCCATGGAAGGCTTAAAGAATGCCATAGAAACTTATATTGAGTATATGGTCTCTCAAGGGCGAAGAGGCGAAATTTATCGGCCCGTTCCCATGGATGAGTTGGAGCAGTTTCTTTTTCCTAAAGATACAAAGGATGAACAGTCATTCAAAGCCATTCCATTAGAAATTCAATATGTCTAAGAACTTGTCCTGTAAGGATGTGGCCTGGATATTGAACCAAATTGGAATAACCTTAGAAGGCGTGGGAAAGATGAGGTTTTTGACTGATCAAGGCTATAGAAAATGAAAGCAATTTGTTGGGATAAAAGGGAGAGCGAGATTTTCGAAACGCTAAAAAAACGGTTGCAACAAAGGTTTGGGGGTGCGGTTTCCGAAATTCGGGTATTTGGCTCGCGCACCAGAGGCGAACATACTCCTGAGTCTGACCTTGATGTAATGATTTTGTTGGATATGCCTGTTGACTGGCGGATAAGAAAAGAAGTTCATTTTCTTATTGCAGGGATTGATCTGAAATATGATGTTTTCCTTTCGGCAAGAGTTTTTTCCGTAGCCGAATGGCAAAGCCCAAGATTTCGTATCACGCCGCTTTTTAAATCCATAGAACGCGAAGGAATTTGCGTTTGAATCCCGAAAGAAAAGCGTTAGTTAAGTATCGGTATGAAAAATCTCAAAACACCTTTAATGTTGCTGAAACGCTCTTTAACGCAGATCAATACAGCCATGCTGTCAATCGTTACTATTACGCGGTCTTTTACGCTATCCGGGCATTACTGGCTACTGTCGAATTGGAAAGTAGGAAACACAGCGGAACTATTGCCCTCTTTAATAAGCGCTTTGTAAAAACCGGCCTCTTTGCTAAAAAGTATTCCGAAGTAGTGCGGTATTGTTTTGAAGAACGAAGTGATGCGGACTATGAAGACTTTAGAGTTTTTGAAAAGCAGGAGGTTGAAGATTTGAGTGCTGATGTTGCCAGCTTCTTACAAGCGGTGGGAGAATATTTGGCTAAGACACAATGGATTGATTAATTACTTGAGTTGGTTAGCTCAGGACTACTTGTATAGGCTGATAAGGTTCGCTTGGGGAAGCTGGAAGTTATGCTTCAGGTCAAGACGCCATACCCCGATATGGAAAAGGATTTGAAGCAGGAAAATTTCAAATGTTGAGACCTGACCTTTCTGATCCCAGATGTTTGAGCTAGAATTTACGGAAAGTGCTGTGGGTGATTTGCGTTGCCTCAGGAAATTTGAGCAAACCCTTATTCTTGACGCAATAGAAAAGCAGTTATTGTGGGAACCCGCAACAGAGACAAGAAACAGGAAGCGGTTGAGGCCAAACGAGTTATCAAACTGGGAACTGCGAGCAGAAAAATATCGTGTGTTTTACGATGTGGACTTAGAAGCCAAATCTGTTAAGATTAAAGCGGTAGGCTGGAAAGAACATAACCGGCTATTTATTCGCGGGAGATGGTTTAACCTATGAAAACTATTGAACTTTCAGATAGTCTCCCCAACCTTAAAGAGGTACTAGAACTTGCCGGCAAAGAGAACATTATCTTAAGAACACTGGACGGACGGGAGTTTGTGCTGGCAGAGGTAGATGACTTCAACAAAGAAATTGAGCTAATCCGGCAGAACCAGGAGTTATTAAAGCTTTTGGACCAAAGATCAGAAGAGAGAAAAACCTTTACCCTTAATCAGGTCAGAAAACAACTGAACTTAAAGTGAAAACTTCTAACGCAGGTGTTATGCTTCAGGTCAAGACGCGATACCCCGATATGGAAAAGGATTTGAAGGAAATGATACAGATGGAGAGAATCGTAACGAATCCTGAAATGCTTGGGGGCAAACCAATTATCAAAGGCGCCAGACTCAGTGAGGATGTAATATTATGCCTACCGTTAGTGTGAAAAGCAAAGCCAAAAAGGTTCTTGACTTGCTATCTGAAGAACGCGCCAGGGCTATATTAGACCTAATGGAATATTTAGAGGAGAAAGAGGAGTGGGAAGCCACTCTTGATCTAGTGAAAAATAAACAACTTTTAGCAGACTATAAAGAAGCGCGAAAGGATTTAGCAGAGGGGAGGTTAGAAAACTTTGTCCCCTGGGATAAGGTAAAGCGGAATGTTTAATCTTTCGCTCCATAAAAGAGCGCTGAAGATTTATGATAAATTCAACAGTAAGACTGTAGCCAGAGTGAATAACGCCTTAGATAATATAGCGAAAAACCCTTTTGACCATACCCATACTAAAAAGCTCAAAGGGGAATTTGAAGGAAGTTATAGATATAGATTGGGTGGCTTAAGAATTGTATATAGCGTTAATCTGGAGAAAAACACCATCTTCGTAGAAGCTATCGGGGCTAGAGGAGATGTTTATAAGGGTTGAGGCTAAGCTGAAGGCGGTAGAATAGTTTCAGATCAAGACGCTACACCCCGATATGGAAAAGGACTTGAAGAGAGGGTAATGGAAATGTTGAAACCTGACTCCTTTGTCTGAGGAGGCGATATGGATAGGCTGCTACACTCTTTAAGAATAGTTGCTGTTATATGCTTTGTTACCTTTTTAACAGGATGTGCGACAACAAAACCGGTTTTTCATGTTTTTGTTGATTCAATAAACAGCAATGAGGCAACGTTAGGAAAAACTTGTATAGTTTTATCCGGCTTAAAGGATGTTAGATCTGAGGATTTGCAATTCAAAGAATATGTATCTTATGTAGAGCGTGCGTTGACGTCAAAGGGATATGTTGTAGTAGACCAGATTGAAAATGCGAATATTGTAGTGTTCTTAGGGTATGGCATAGGTGATCCCGAGGAGCATACATATGCCTATTCATTGCCGATATGGGGACAGACAGGGTTCTCGTCTGCCACTACTTTTGGTACCGGAAATACTTTGGGGAGCGCATATCCTTATGGGGGCAATACAGGCCTGTCCGGAACAACGATACATTCTGGCACCACAGCTTATACACCCACACATGGGGTGATTGGCGCAACAACGCATCAAGACTCATTTGTTACTTATACTAAATATGTTTTTCTCAATGCGTACGACCTTGATCTTTTTAGGGAGTCAAAGAAAGAAAAACAGCTTTGGAAAACTGAAATGGTTAGTACAGGAAGCGGTAGTGATCTGAGAAGGGTATTCCCTGTTCTAGTAGCGGCGTCATCTCCATATATCGGCGAAAATACCGGTCATAAGCTAGAAATAGTACTTAAAGAGGATAGCAAAGAAGTATTGGAAATCAAAGGCATTAACGAAGAATGAGGGTGTCAGGTCTTGACATGGAGTATTGGGGAGTAGGAATAAAGAAGGAGCACAAGCGGTTGCTGGAGGAGATAGGGGCAGGTCATGGCCGCCGCGCCTAAAGCAGGGGCAAAAAATGCAAAAATTGACTTGTTTCGTTAAAAAAGAAGACCGCCAATATGCTTCTCTATGTGTAGAGTTAGATGTAGCCTCTTGCGGCAGGACAAAAAAGGAAGCCATGGAAGGCTTAAAGAATGCCATAGAAACTTATATTGAGTATATGGCCTCTCAAGGGCGAAGAGGCGAGATTTATCGGCCCGTTCCCATGGATGAGTTGAAGCAGTTTCTTTTTCCTAAAGATACAAAGGATGAACAGTCATTTAAAGCTATTCCATTAGAAATTCAATATGCCTAAAAATTGTCCAGTAAGGATGTGGCCTGGATATTGAACCAAATTGGAATAACCTTGCAAAGGCGTGGGAAAGAGGATGTTTTTGTAGGAGAATATAATGCTAAATGGCGGGTGGTTGTTGTTCCGAGAAATAAACGCCACATCCCCCAGGGAACTTTAAGTTCAATCTGGCGACAAGCAGGTATTACCAGTAAAATTGCTGATGAGATTTGGCATAAGAGATATACAAAATAAGCAGGGGCAGGTCAGTGACGCTGCCTCCCAATATGGAAAAGGATTTGAAGAAGGAAAGTATCAAATGTTGAGACCTGAGTCCTTGTAATTTCCCTCTTAACTTTTTAGAAGATACTTCACATGAAACGCTATGTCCGTATCTTTAGTTCAATGTTAATGGCAACCATGTGCGTAGTCTTTGCGGCATTGCTCTTTGAAGCCCATGCTGTAGATAAGGAGACATTCTCCGAGGTAAATGATCCGCTTTACTCCAAGCTCAAGAGTTATAAAGAGGAAGTAACAACCGAAGCTCAGTTCCTATCGGATGGTTGGAACATTAGGGATGCGTATTTTGAAAAAATAGGGTGTAGTAGGAGTTATTAAAAATGATAACAGAACAATGTTCGTGATGGGTGTTGTGCCTATGAAACCTCCAGATCGTGACGCGTATCTTTTCATGATGCAAGACACTGATTTTTTAGATTTAGAAAGTCTTCTCAGTTTTAAAAAAGTTAATAAGGAACCAGTAAATATAGCTATAATAGTTTGTCTAGTTGAGTTCTCTGATGGTATATTGAAGAAAATATATTTTACTGAGGCAGTCTCGTGGTCAGAGGTACGCCAGTAGAAGTTTTGTCGGCAGGTATCTCTCCTGATGCAAGAAGTCCCAGTACTTGTTGTGAAGGTGGGTTCAGGGCTTGAACTATCAGTAATGACAGGGTTAGGTTTCAACATTTGACATAAGCGTGGGGTAGGTCATCAGGGCCGTTGCCCTGACTGGAAGGTGATTTTAGGAGGTGTTCATAGATGTCTAATCAGCAGACGGTTACATTCCAAGAGGTTTTAGATATAATTGAGTCATTACCTGAATATCAGCAAGAGGATCTTATTGATATTATTCGCCACCGGCTGATAGCGCATAGACAGGAATTACTTGCAGAAAGCATTAGAGAAGCAAAAGAAGAATATACCCGGGGAGAGGTAAAAAAAGGCATTGTAGATGATCTTATGAGGGAGCTTTCTGAATGAGAACACTCATTTGGGGTAAAACTTTTGTAAGGGCTTTTAAACGGACTATCAAAAAACATCCCGATCTGAGCAAAGATATTGAAAATATTTTAAGACTGTTAACTAAAGACCCTTTTGACCCGCAGTTGGAAACTCATAAACTTAAAGGGAAATTATCAGGCTCGTGGGCGTGTAGTGCCGGATACGACCTGCGAATAGTGTTTGACTTTGTAAAGAGCGAAAAACAAAAAGAATATGACATTCTCTTGATGGAGATTGGAACGCATGATGAGGTATATTAATTAGGCTAAGATAACCCGGGTGGTAAATTATGAGTAAGAAGTGGTTAACATTAACGGTGGCTCTTATCTCAGTGTCGGCGCTCCTGTGGCTGGGAGTATCGCTGGGCAGGGATGATCCGCGTTTCCCCGCCGGGGAGGTGCATGCTGCCGTAGAACATGCTCCGACGGCTGAGCGACATGCTCCCCGCTCTGAGGAGTACG
>QIEW01000245.1 GCA_003230535.1 bacterium | reverse complement strand
GCCAATCTGGATAAAAAGAATCTGCCCGATTATTTGGGGCAGCTAAAACTAGAACTGGAGGGAACTAATGCAAAATAGAGGGTTACAGAAAGAATATGAGAAAAGCAAAGGAAAATTGCCAGGTTTACAGCTGGATGAAACCTTACACAGTGAACATTTGTTAGTAGGATGCGGGAATCCGGCATATTGCCCGATCTGCAAATGCAGCCATGCCCCGGGAGATAAGTTGTCATGAAAAGGGCGCTGGCGTATTACTGCCGGAAAAATCCTAACGGCAAACTGATAAAGATATCAAGAGGTAAGCTGTGGAGCTATTGCATCCCCAGGAATCCAAATTGCCCGTTCCTGGTAAGGCTTTGGCGATGGGGAAATGGAAGAAGATAGGAATAAACCACAGAGAACACGGAGACCACAGAGAAAAAAGTAGAAATGTTTCAATGTTTTCTCTGTGCACCTCTGTGCACTCAGTGGTTAAAAGAAGAATAAGGAGGCAAAGATGAGATTTTGTGATAACACTCAGAAAGCTAAAATACATATTGCCGCTCAAGCATTGGGGCTAATAACAAAACAAGGAGATGAGCGATACCGTGACGTTCTGTGGATGCAATTCAAGGCAAAAAGCTGTACGGAACTTTCCTATGCCCAGGCAGAAAAGCTGTATGGACACCTAAAACAACTCGGCTACAAACCTAAATATCCGCGCCGGAAACGGACAAAACCCCGGCCGGAAGATAGCAACGTCATCTGGCTGACTACTACCAACCAAAAGCTGAAGATCCAGGAGTTGGAGGAATGTTTGGGGTGGCATACCAACCCTGATAGATTGAGCGGATTTATTGCCAAGCGAATTACCCGAGGGAAACCCAAAAAAATCCACTTGCTGACAAAAAAGGAGGCCAGCCGCTTAATAGAAACCCTAAAGGCTATTCTGGCCGGAGGCCGCGGGGAACGTCATGAAAAAGCAGATAAATTATGATCCATTTTTCATCTGTGGACGCTATTTCGGCCGGATGGCCAAGCGGCAATGCATGGCATATCAGGCATTCAATGCCGATGGCTGCCAAAGGTGCGACCAAGGCGTGCGGATAGTAGAAGAACTCCAGCTGGCTAAAGCTGCCGGTGTGAACATTCACCATGTATCTGCCGACCTTCAGTGAGGAATGAACATGAAGACATTAGGCTACATCGGCATCATTCTAGTTCAGTGTTCATATTGGCCGCAGATCTACCGGGTGCTATCCACCAGGCGGACAGCGGCGCTGTCGCCGGTGTTCGTATTCCTGGTGTGGCTCGGCCTGATCTGCCTCCAGATATATTCATATCATATCTTTAATCTGGTCTATATTGTGTCGAACTGGATCGGGCTGGCGAATACCAGTCTGTTGTTAATTTTGATATGGCTTAGGAGGTAAACATGGTGACAAGAACGGCTTTAATTTTAGTGAGAAAGGGCAAAACTCACCTATTAAGGGAGTATGGAATGTTCGAGGAAAAAATATTCTCGGTGTGCGGTCGCGGGTTGCAGAAAAAACGCAACGTGGTTACTTGGGCCAACCCGAACAATACAACCTGCCTTTTGTGTTTAAGGAGATTACGATGAGTCCAAGCCATGTTGTTGAAGTTTATAAATATTACTGCGAAACGTTCGGCAAAAGCCCGACGCAATACAAGCTTGTACCTGCCAGGCATGCAAAAATCGAAACAAGGCTCAAGGAGTTTACGGTTGAGGAACTAAAGACGGCTATCTATCAACTGTCAAAACTGAAATTTAACCTTTATTTTGAGTATGTTGACCTGGACAAACAAATCTTGCGGAGCCGCCAACGTGTTCAGGAGCTTTTGGAACTAACGCCTGAAGTTATCAAGCGTCGGAACAAGGGATTCAAACAAAAATATGGCAGGCTGAATATCCCAAGCGCCCCGCCGCAAAAGACGGATAACCCAAAGCTTAGGAACCCTGAAACGGAACCGATAGATAATCCCAAAGACGCTATGGAGCATCAATTAGAGCAGCTGCTGGCTGGTATCACGGAGGCAGAAAAGGAGCGGGAATTACGGCGGATCGAAGCCGAAATTAGACGGAAATACCCGGTAGCCCGCACCTGGACGCCTGAAGTGCTAAGGGAGACAGCCTTTGCCCAGTATGGGGAGAAATTTTCGAATAAATTAACCGCTGAGAACGCAGAGGGACACAGAGAGGAATAAAAATTCTCCGCGTACCTTTGCGCTCTCTGCGGTGAAAATTGGGAATTTAAAAATGGAAGAAAAAGACATTCTTATGCGCACCACCACCGTAGCCAGGATACTGGCCGTAAGTGACGATACTGTTAGGCGCTGGTTCGATGAGGGGATTTTGCAAGGGATGGAGAAACAAAACCGCAATCGCCGCACCATTCGTATCTACAAATCCTCCGTAGATCTCTTCAGAGAAACACCAGGAAAATAAAAAAATACCCCGCCGTAAAGATTTAGCCGATTTAACCGCACCAGAATTTTTCCAATAAGGTAAGCTTACAGTAGACCTCCTTAGCCCGGGGGAGGGGGAGCCATATCAGCGCCCCTCTTAGCGCTTCTGTTCTCCCTCCCCTATAAAAAACCAGGTAAAACCTGGAACCACTAAGTTGTTCATGGATGAGCTTGAGATTCATTTCAAAACCAACCGCCAGTCGGAAGAGTTTCCCTTGGTATCGCCGCACCTGCGGGGCTTAGTCCTGGATGTGGCTTTCTATGTCGGCAGAAAGTATGGCAAGCCCATCCTAATCACCGACCTGTTGCGCACACAAGAGGAGCAGGATGCAATTTATGGCTCCAACCCTGAATACTGGAAGAAACCCTGGAGGTCGGTACATGAATTCGGGCGGGGCTGTGATATCAGGAGCAGGGATTTCATGGCCGCACAAACAGCGGAGCTGCTGCGATACATAGCCAGTGCCTGGCCGTATGATCCGGAGCGGCCGGAGATGCACACGGCCATCATCCATAGCGCCGGAAACGGAATGCACCTGCATTTACAGGTTTTATCATGAGGGATGAAATATGGAAAATATAATTGATTTTCTACGCAAATCGGTTCGCCCAGGCTTAGCTTGGGTTTTTGGCCTGGCGATTGTGGCGGGCTTTTTCGGAAAGCTAATTCAGGCGGAAACATTTATTGGTATCGCCGGATCTATAATGGCTTTTTATTTTAATTCTAGGGAAAAACGCCCTGAACAAGAAAGGAAATAGAAGATGGAACCATTGGAATGGATTGCGATTGCAGTAGCTGTGATCTTTGGCGGTGGCGGGCTTGTAGGAACTATAGGCGAAACCTCAGACGTCAGGACATTCATCGGAGAACCGGAACACATAGAAGCTGTGCGAAAGCGGTGCATAGAATGCCATGTTGGATTATCGGATGATCCGGCGATTAGCCCTAGCGAAGTGACGCTAAGCGACCTTAATCCAATAACCTTTTTCAGGCGTTCAGACTTCGCTGACTTCCGGGCGGTTCCTGAACACAGGATTTGGAATATTGCTCAGACATGTCTTACTTGTCATTATAATGGCACAGATGAGGCTTTTCCGGAGCAGAAGCCGGTTAACCCTGTATCCGAGGGCATTTAATGTCTCCTGAACAGGAAGGAAAGCCGGTCTCAACCCGGGAGTGTCTCTATCGCCTGGAGAACAAATTTAGCACCCTTGAAGTAGTAGTGAAGGCGAATATGGCTGAACAGAAACGGCTCAACGTCAACATCGCAGAAACCCTAAAGAGCCTGAACAAACGGGTAAATCAGCTGGAGATCGTTGTGGCTGAGATAAACGGAAAATTCAAGCAGACCTGGATGGGCGGCCTGGTCTGTATCGTCATTATAGCCGTATTAGGATTCATTTTAAGGACATGAGCGGAAAATTCGACACCTACTATGGGCCCGCCAGGCAGATGTATCTGGCGGGCAAAACGTTCGAGAAGATCAAGGCGCAGCTGGGCGTATCTCTGCCCACGCTTTCCAAGTGGAAGGATTACGGCGATTGGGAGAAGGAAAGAGCCAAGTTGCGGCAGCAGAAAATCTCCACCATCGAGCGGCTACAGAGAGCGCTGGATAAAAAATCCAAACAGCTTGAAGAACTGGATCCTAATGACGATGCCGGGAAATTGGTGGATCAGATATCGAAACTTTCGGCAGCTATTGATCGTATCCGCACCAAGCGCGACCCGTTAGGGGCTACCTTGTTGGTGATGGACGAGTTCACCGGGTGGCTACAGAAAAAAAATATGGACGCCTATGTTGCCGTATCGCCATATTTACCGGCATTTTTCGAGCACATGAGGAGTAAGGCCGATGGGCAAACTTGACCTGATGAAAAAAGGTTTAGCACAGGAAAAACTGAAAGAGCTAAAACAGCTTGTACTTCGTATAGATAATTCTTGTAAATCCATCAGCCAGAATCTGTTCATGTATGACGGGCTAGACAGCCTGGAGATAGAGGCTGCAGAAGCCGAATTCAGGGAATTAAAGACAAATGTCCGCAGATACCATGTGTTGGCAAAAGAGATCGAGAAAAATGATCCGGATGTAATTATTCCGCGTTCCCCGGCAGAGGTGTAGTGTGGCCATCAGAAAAACAAGCATAAGCGAGTATGACAAAAGGGTAGCGGCCATCCTCCAGAGGATGTCGGCGGAGGCCAAACCCTTCCCGGATGACAGTGATGCGGCCAAAGCCGAGCGCAAAGCCCGCGGGCTGAAGGATTCGCTGTGGTGGTGCAAGACGTATCTTCCGCATCATTTCAATGCACCCTGGGCGGAATTTCATCCGGAATGGGTAGAAATGTCACGCCCGAAACCGGCGCAGGCGGCCATTACGCCGGAAGTCATCTCCGGCTTCCGCGGCACCGGCAAATCAACCTTTTTCACTCTGGCCATGCCGCTCCATGCCATAACCTCCAGCCTCATTCACTACCTTATCATCGGCTCCGAGACTGAAGAGACAGCCGCCGAAAAAGCCAGCCTCCTCAAGCTGGAACTGGAGCATAACCAAAGGATTAAGCAGGATTACGGTGAGTTCAAAGGAGCCTTCGGCTCCTGGGGCGAGACGGAATTTGTCACCAAAAACGATGTGAAAGTCTTGGCTCGCGGTGTGGGACAGGTAGTGCGGGGCCTGAAATTCCGGCAATGGCGTCCGGATTATTTTCTGGGTGATGATTTAGAGTCTAATCGGACCGCCAGATCGCCAAACATAGTAACTAAGCAGCTCGACTGGCTCAAAGATGAAGTCTATCCCGCCCTGGAACCCAAAGGCTGTCTGGTGATTGTAGGAAACATGCCTACGCGAAAATGCCTGATGGCGCATCTGGTGCATCATCCCGATTATGATGGCTGGCATGGGCATGTTTACAAGGCGCTGGATGATGACGTACCCACCTGGCCGGAAAGATTTTCACATGAAGCGCTCGATCTGATCAAGTCCACCATCGGGACGGTATCGTTCGAAAAAGAATACATGATGAACCCCAAGGACGATGAAGGGGTGTTCCGTGAAGAATGGTATCGCTATTACCACCCGGAGGAACTGAAAGGGAAGCAGCTTAGAGTGACCTGCGGCTCAGACCCCTCCATTGAATCCGGCCACACGGCGGATTTTAAAGCCATTATCACCGTTGGCCAGGATGCCGACGGGATCATCTACATCCTGGATGCCTTCATCCGCAAAACATCTATCGATCAGTTCCTGCGGGTGCATTATAACCGCTACAACGAATACAATCCCTTCGTGATGGGGCTGGAGGACAACCTCTTCCAGAAGCTGCTTTTCAGAGATTTCGATCGGCTGGCACAGGAGCGCGGCCAACATCTCCCGCTCCGTGGTGTGACGCACACCACCAACAAAGAGATGCGTATCACGGCGCTCTCCCCCCTGGTGGAACGGGGCATAATCCGCTTCCGGCGCGGACAATCCGACCAGGATGTACTTTTGGAGCAGCTCACTTATTTCCCCAGTAGCACGATGAACGACGATGGGCCGGACGCCTTGGAGATGGCCGTCAGCCTGGTAAACTCCGGCGGCGAGATAAAATACCGCGCCACGCGCACCGGACGCGATTATCACCGGGCGGATAGATATCTGAGGGCAGCCTGATGCCAACCAGGTAGAACCTGGAGCCATTAATAGTATAAAAAATGCCATGAAAAAGAAGCCTAAATTAAATGAAATTGCCACCACCGAAAAAGATGTAGATATCTTTGCGGGCTATTTAAAACGTCTGGAGAACCCCGACCCGGTGCTGCGCACCGAATCCGGCGGGAAAGGCTTGCAGCTCTATGATGAGGTAGCGCGTGATCCCCATGCTGCAAGTGTCCTTCAGACGCGCTATCTGGCGGTCGTGGGGAAAGAATGGCAGATTGAGCCCGCTACCGATAGCGCTGAGGATCAGAAAATAGCGGATTTTGTGGCCGAAGTCTTGCGGGGCTGTAATCATGACCAGGCCAGACAGGAACTCCTCCAAGCCATACTCTACGGCTACTATGCATGTGAGGTGATGTGGGACTACTCCGAGGGGCAGATTGGGATCAAAAAGCTGCTCGCCAAACATCCCCGGCGGTTCATATTCACCACCGACCGGAAACTAAGGTTATTGACGCCGCAGAACATGATCGATGGTGAGATCGTACCGGACAGGAAATTTCTCACCTTCACGTATGGCTCATCCGACAATCCATACGGTGTCGGCCTGGGTCAAAAGTTGTGGTGGCCGATCTGGTTCAAAAAACACGGCATAAAATTTTGGGTGATATTCGCCGAAAAATTCGGCAGCCCGACCGCCATAGGGAAATATCCGGCGGGCACCAAACAGACTGACCAGGAAAAGCTCCTGGAGACCTTGGAAGCTATCCAGCAGGAAGCCGGAATTATCATCCCGGAAAACATGCTGGTGGAGCTGCTCGAAATTAAACGCAGCAATTCCCAGGATGTCTACAAAGACCTGTGCGAGTTCATGAACGCCGACCTTTCTAAGGTAGTTTTGGGCCAGACGCTCACTACCGAGGTGGGGGAGACCGGCGGGGCGTATGCCGCCAGCAAGACCCATGATGATGTACGCCAAGAGATAGTGAAAGCAGATTCAGATCTGCTCTGCGAATGCCAAAACGAAACCCTTATCCGCTGGATAGTTGATTACAACTATCCAGCGGTAAAAAAATATCCAAAAATCTGGATCCGGACGGAACAGGAAAAGGATCTGAAACCGCTGGCCGAGCGCGACAAGATAATAGTCCGTGAAATCGGCCTGCCCGTAGCAGAGGAGTATTTTTATGATACCTATAACATTCCGAAACCGGAAAAGAAGCAAAATTTAGTTTCACCGCCGCAATCACAACCGCCGCCGGAGGAAATAGAAGCCTCCGAATTCGCTGAAAAAAAAACTTTCCATCCACACGGTGGTAATCCGGCAGAAGTAGCCCAGGGGCAGGTTGATGGCGCGGTTGAAAAAGCCGTCCTGGATGCCATACCGTTCTTAGAAAAATTAAATCAGGCGATAGCTGGTGTAATACAGAGCGCGGTCTCATATGACGAAGCGAAAGCGCTGTTAACAATGCCCGGGGTAGAGCTTCTGGGTGATTTTGCCGGTCATGTTGCTGATGCAATGCTGAAAACTAACCGAATCGGAAGTGATTCAGTTCTGGAAGAAGTCAGGCAAAATGAGCCCATTGAAATGGCCGATGCCAAGGATACCGCAATAGGTATAGCAGTAACGGCCCGGGGCTCCGCCCTGTGGGGGCCGGGGCTGCCGTTCCGTGAAGCGGTGGAATGGTTCCAGGAACGGGCGTTCACCATCGCCGGCTTTACCCAGGAGAGCCTCCTGGAGAATGTCAAGCAAGAAATACTCCGGAACATGGAAAAGGGCGAGACCTTCCGTGACTTCAAGAAAAACTTTAAAAAGATTCTGGGCAAAAAAGGTATAACCAGGCTGAAGCCGTACCGGATCGAAACCATTTACCGCACCAATATGCAATCAGCTTATCAGGCCGGACGTTATCAGCAGATGCAGTCGGCGACGGTCAAAAGGCTCCGGCCATATTGGCGTTATGTAGCGGTGATGGACAATGTTACTAGGCCGGAACATGCCGCCATGAACGGGAAAGTTTATCCGGCGGATCATGAAATTTGGGGAAAATGGTATCCGCCGAATGGCTTCAATTGTCGCTGCTACGTAGAGACCGTTTCGGCCCGTGAGTTACAGCGATACGGCTGGCAGATTGAAGAGAATCCCGTATTGGGGATCGAGCCCGATAAAGGCTTCGAAAAATTGCCGCTGGCGGCATAACCAGGTAGAACCTGAAGCCATAACGAGGACAAGATGCCAATTGAGGCTAGTATAAGCGTAGAAGATCGTGAAGTAAGCTGGTTGATGCGGCGCATTTATCGTCGGACAAAAAACTTAGGGCCTGTGCTGGCAACTATCGGCGAAATAGTCCAAGCATCTATCCAGCGGAATTTCGAGGAAGGCGGGCGCCCTGAGAAATGGAAAGCTTTAGCGCCATCCACTATAAAACAACGGGAAAAGACAGGTAAATGGCCGGGGAAAATATTGGTGCGGCGGGGAACCGCCGGCGGACTGCAAGGCTCGATCAGCTACCGGGTATTTTCAGCCGGCGTGACGCTAAGCGCCCTAAAAAAATATTCGGCGGCGCATCATTTCGGACGGGAAGCGATGGGCAGGCGGTCAACGCTGGGCAGCCGCGAGGTACAACGCGGCGTATCCGGCATACCCGCCAGGCCGTTCATGATGCTCCAGGATGAGGATTGGCGGGAGATTGAAGAGGAATTGAAGGATTATCTTTTGGAAACATAAGAGGAGGATATATGAATGGGAAATGGATAGCGATTTTCAAGACCGGCGCTTGGACGGATTCCGGCGGCCATACACGGGAATGGACGGCGGCTGACCTTAGAAATATAGTGGCACGATATAACCCAAGCGAGCAGGAAGCGCCGCTGGTGATCGGGCATCCCAAGACCAATGCCCCGGCCTACGGCTGGGTACAGGCGCTCAAACTAGATGGTGATAAATTATGGGCACAAGTCAAAAACGTAGTACCGGAATTTGCAAAGATGGTCAAAAACCGCATGTTTCCAAAGCGTTCTATATCGCTTTCTCCAGACCTAAAACTCCGGCATATCGGGTTCTTGGGCGCAGTCGCTCCGGCGGTTTCCGGCCTGGCCGATGTTGAATTCTCTGAAATCGAAAGCGTAAAGATAGAATTTTCAGATACAATAACACAAGAGGGTGCAATACCACCCGCACAGGAGGAAAAGCATATGAGCTTAAAAGACAAGTTTAAAAACGCCTTCAATAAGGCCGTGGATGAAATTCCAGAGACTGAATTTCAAGGCGGAAATCAGCCGGTCACATTTTCGGAGGCGGAAGTAAAGGCCCGGGAGGCCGCCGCAGCCCATGCCGCCGCAGAGAAGGCCAAGGCCGAAGCCGCTGCCGAGTTTGCGGAGCGGCAGAAAAAGGAGCGGGCCGAGCGCAAAGCTGGCGAAGTAAAAGCATACTGCGAGAGGATGATAAAAGAGGGCAATGCCCTCCCGGCCTGGCAAAAGGCGGGGCTGGCGGAATTCATGGCCGCACTTGATCAGGAGGAGACTATAGAATTTTCATCCGAAAAGAAGGAGAGCCGGCTGGCATGGTTCAAGGGTTTTTTAGAGGGACTGCCCAAGGTCATAGAATTTTCGGAAACCGCCGGACGCGACAAGAATACCGGTGGCGGCAACGCTACAGAGAAGTTGTTAGCGATGACCAAGAAAAAAATGGCCGCCGACAAAACCTTAAGGTTCAGCCAGGCGCTTAATGATGTCCAGGCCGAAAATCCCGGCCTGGCAGCCGAATATTTAAAATTAGCAAGGGGGTAGACATGCAAGGAACAAACCCAATCTTAGAGAAAGAATACCTGGCTGATGGCGCTGTCGCCATTAGCAGGATAGTAAAACCAGGCACAAACGAGGATGATGCGGCTCAAGCTACGGCTGTAAGCGAGAAGTTCTTGGGCGTAGCGCAACATGCCGCCGCCGACAACGAGCGTGTGCGTATTATGGAAATGGGAATAACGGAAGTAGAGTTCGGCGGAACGATAGACTATGGTGACCCGCTTACGAGCGATGCCGCCGGCAAGGCCGTAGTCGCTGCTCCCGCCGCCGGAGTAAACAATAACATAATCGGATTTTCGAGAACGGGAGGCGTCTCCGGTGATATCGGTACCGCGCTGTTGGCTCCCGGCAGAATCCAAGGATAAAAAAAGGAGGTAATAAGTATGCCGGAACCAAAAGATATACATGTAGATGCAGTTTTATCCCAGATCAGTCTTCAGTATCGTAATGAAGCGCTGATTTGGGATCAGGTGCTGCCGCCGCTCAAGGTCAATAAGCGCTCGGATGTGTATTACATTTACAACAAAGATGAGCGTTTCCGTATCCCATCCGATGCCATCGGCCCGAAATCGCAGGCCAATGAAGTGGATTATTCGGTCACCACCGGTAACTACTCGGTCAAGGATCACGCCCTTTCCGACTTCGTGTCCCGGGCGGAACGTGATAACGCAGATCAGCCGCTAAATCCGGATGTCGATGCCGCAGAATTCATAAGCAACCTATTGTGGCTGGCCCAGGAGAAACGGGTGGCCGATTTGGCATTTGTGGCTGCCAGCTACCCTGTCGGCAATAAGGTCACTCTGTCGGGAACTGACCAGTGGAATGATGAGACGAACTCCAATCCGTTGGATGATATTCTGACCGGCCTGGATGCAGCGTTCATCCGCCCTAATGTGATGGTGCTCGGCGGTTTGGTGTTTACCCAGATAAGAAAACATCCCAAAATCCTGGATGCAATAAAAGGAAGAACCGGCGTCGCGCCCAGAGGCGGGATCGTCTCCGCCCAGGATTTAGCGGACCTGTTTGAGATTTCAAAGGTTCTAATAGGCCGGTCAAAATACAATACCGCCAGGAAAGGGCAGACCGCCTCGTATGCCAAGCTGTGGGGGAAACATAGCGCATTGCTTCATGTGGTGCAGCGACCATCGGTCAGGAGCATTACCTTCGGCCTGACCTTCCAGGAGATGCAGATGCAGACGCAGCGGATTCCGGAGCCTAAACGGGGAATAAAAGGCGGCGATCTGATAATAACAGCCTGGAACACCGACGAAAAGATTGTGGCCTCCGATGTGGGTTACTTCATCGAAAACGCTATTGCGTAGCAGATAGAAACCAAGAAAGTAAAATAAAAGGGGGTGGAGACAATGTAATTTATGGCAACCAAAAAATTAGAAAATACAAACATTAAATTAGTGGGCGGGATGCCTTACATAAGTTTGGGTTCCCAAGATTTTGGTTTCCCGCCCACTAGACATGGAGGATAAGATGGCAAAATATAAGTGTCTGTGGACAATAAAGCATAACGGGAAACTATATCAGCCCGGCAAAACCATAGAATTAACGGCCGCAGAAGCCAGCCCCTTAAAATACGCGCTAGGCAAAATAGCCAAGGAGCTGGAAGCTAAAGAAACTAAACAAGTCACCTTACGCAAAGATCGACGATCTACAAAAACAATAAATTGTTAACCGCGTATGACACAGAGAGCGCAGAGGATAAATTAATTGTTTTTCAATGAGTTGCAAAATGACCTACTCTCTATGACCTCTGCGTTCTCTGCGGTTAAAATCACCTTTCCAGGGTCGGTATTTTAATTTGCGTAACATGAGTAGGAAAAATGGCATATTCAACCGAAGCAGACATAAAAAAGTTAATCTCCCTAGAGAGCTTAGTTCAACTCACTGATGACGAGGGGCTTAACATCGTGGATCAGGGGCGGGTTACTGAGGCAATCGCAGACGCCGATGCCGAAATAGATGCTTATTGCGCGGGGCGATACACCGTACCATTTTCAACGGTGCCTGCGGTCATAAAAAAACTATCGGTCGACATAGCCGTCTATAATCTCTACTCACGCTGCCCGAGCGAAGAAGAAACGCCGCCTGTGCGCCAGGAGCGGTATAAATACGCACTTAAAATGCTGGAAAGCATCTCCAAAGGTACCATCACCCTGGGTGTGTTTCCTGAACCCACCGGGGGGACTGAGCAAATCAAATCCAGCCGGACAAAAGCAGATAGAACATTTTCTACCGGCAAAACTTCCGACGGCACATCCGGGAGTTTGGATAACTATTAGCAAAGTAGAAAGGAGGCTGGCCTCCTGTTTGCTGAAATAGAAGAAAAAATCATAAACAAATTAGAACAACAGGGATTGTCCATCCGGGAGATTGCCGTAAAATCCGGCGCAACCGGCCAGGCCAACCCGGCGGTGTATGTCTATATCGAGGACGGCGAATTCAGAAAAGCGGATTTAGATGGATTTAACGTAGGGATCAACATCTATTTGACTATAAAATTTAAAAACCTGCGAAATGAAAAGCAGCGGAGACATGGAATTTATCCAATATTGCAAGGCATTTTAGAGGCGCTCACGCTCCAGGACTTAGGACTGGAGATAGAACCCCTAAAGCCGAAAGCATTCGGCAACATCACTACCGACAACCAGGCAGTAGCCGGGATATTAGTGTTTCAGATGGCCTTCGAGACAGATTATTATCTGGCGAAAATTGAAGAAGAAAGCATCATCGATCTCTTTAAGATCGGTTTAGGATACTATTTACAATGGCCGTCGGATGACGGAATAAAAGATTCAGAAGATTTGATAACACTTTAGGGAGGACAACAAATGCTAATGAAAGCAATACCAGGCGGGAAGATCCCCGTGCGTGGCAAACCGGGGCAGCATATCACCGACGACAAGGCCGTGAATGTGCCCAACAACAGCTATTACCGGCGGCTGGTGGCTGAAGGATCGCTGATCGAAGTGCCCTTAGAAACAACCAACCAAAAACCTTCAGCGAAGCCTCGAAAGGAGGGCGGTAAATAATGCAGATAGTTTTTAATGATATTCCATATACCCTTATCCCCGGCGTCTACGGGGAATTCGATTTCAGCAAGGCCAACCGGTCGCTCATTGAAAATATTCAGAAACTCATGCTCCTGGGCCAGCGACTTAAGGCGCGGATAGAACCCGCCCGGTGGCAGGGCGGGACGCTCAATGACTGCACCGCCGGAGGCACATATACCGGCGATGCCAAAAAGAATTGTTGGGTGAAAATATCCGTGGCCGCGGCAACTGACAAGTTTCAGTATTCCATAGACCGCGGCGTAACCTGGTCATCTGAGACGGATATTACCGGCTCGGCACAGGCGCTGGAGGATGGCGTCACCGTGACTTTTGGCGCGACCACCGGACATGCAGTGGATGACGAGTGGCGTTTTGGGGCTTGGCCGGACCCGACGGTAGCGGAGAAGGTGCCGACACAAATTTGGTCTGATGTGGAAGCCGCTGTTAAGTTAGGCTACGGCTCGATGGTGCATATGATGGCCCGGGCGGCCTTGGCCGCTGGACAAGCGTATCAGCTATTCGTCTGTGCGCTGGATGATGACGGCGCGGCGGTAGTTTCCGCTGGAGCATACACATTTTCCGGCACCTGTGTGGCGGCGGGATATTTCCGCGGTTATCTCGGCGGGAAAATGATGGAAATAAATATTGCCAAAAACGATGCCGCCGCCGAAGTGGCCATCGCCTGGCAAAACAAAATCGCTGACTATCTGGATCAATTGCCGGCGGATCCGGCAGTCGACCAGACAACCGCCGGTAAGGTGAACATGACCGCCAAAAACGGAGGCGTGGTAGGTAACCAAATCCCCTTGGCATATGATATGACCGCCCTGGGCATTACCTGTGCCATTAGCGACATGGCTTCAGGCGCTACCGACCCCGACATAGATGACGCCACGGATGCCGCCGCCGCAGGCGACTATACCATCTACGTAAATCCTTATAATGATGCTGCGGCTCTCGGGAAACTGAAAGTGCATCTGGATGAAGTTTCCGGTCCGGTTGAACAGCGGAGCGCCATCGGCGTCAGCGGGTACACCGGCTTGGTGGCGTCGGGCATATCACTGGCTGACGGCGTCAATCACGGGCGGGTCAATATCCCCTTTATTAAAAACAGCGGGAGCAAGTATCAGGACATACCATATGAGCTGGCTGCCGGATATGCCGCTATGATCGCCGCCCGATTTGATGCGGTGACCTCGCTGGACGGCGTGGACATAAAAAACCTGCATGCGCCGACGCTATCGGATCGGCTCACCAGGGCCGAGCATGAAAGTCTGCTTCTGGGCGGTTTAACCCCACTTGGGGTAAACAGCGGCGAGGTGGTCGAAATTGTGCGGGCGGTCACTACCCGCACGGAAAATGACCAGGGTGTCCCGGACACCTCCCAGCGGGAACTCGGAACTATAACCGGCTTGGATTATGTCAGAAAAGACATAGTGGCTGCCATAGCTCTTCGTTTCACGGGAGTGAAAAAGACCGATCGAATCACGAAAGAGATCTGGTCTGAAATCTTTGCTCGCCAGAAGCGGCTTGAAGAAGCTGAAATCATTAAAAATGTCGATGTCCACAAGGATTCATTGGTAGTGCAGGATAATGCGACCGATGTGAATCGTCTGGATTGTTATGTGCCGATAGATATTGTCGGGGCGTTGCATGTTACCGCCCTGCAATTCGGCCTAATACTAAGCTGAAAAAATGAGGTGAAAAATGAGCAAACAATATGCACGGACAGTAATCCTGACGCTAAATGGCGTCAGGATTAGGGGCATCAAAGGCTTCCGGGAGCCCAACGTTAGCCTTTGGGACCCGGTCGATACGATGGATGATACCGGCGCCGCCGAAAAGACGGCGCGGTATAAGGATATGGAAATTGACTATATTGTGCCGGTCACCGACCCGGAATATGACTGGGAAGCGGTCAACGATGCCAGGCTCACTGTGGAGTATCCCTCCGGGAAACGACACACTTATACCGGCGTTTATCCGAGCGAAGTCGGCGGAGCGAAACTGGATGGCGAAGGCGATGCAATCAGAGAAGTAAAGCTGTTCGCAGCAGACAGGATAAAGGAATGATCACAGAAAAAGGCAAATTAGCGTTGGGGTTGGAGCATGAAGGGAAAACGCATAAAGAATATGAGCTTCGGCCCTTGTTTGTGCGGGACTCGTTTGACATCGCTGAACAATATGAGCGGTCGAAAACTGACGACAACTACATGGGGTTGTGTGTCCTGGCAAGTCAGATAGTCCGGCTGGGGCAGCTTAGCGGCGAAAAGATAACACCGGATCTGCTTATGGGTTTGGCCGACTACGACCTGCGGATATTAATAGCCGCACAAGGGGCGCTGGACGGTCGCCTGGGTAATTTTCGCAGCCCGGCAAAGGACGTGGCATAAGGTAGTGTTGTGCCTGCTGAAACTTGGGTTTTCTCATGAGGTCATTATGGGCATGACGCCTCAGGAGATTGAGGGTTATATGGATGTCTATGAAGAGCTAACGAACCCGGAAAAGCGGATTACCTATCGCGTGGAGCCATAGCCAAAGGATGCGGCCCAAAAAGCCGGCTATTCGGCCGGCAAAATAAACGAACAGAAGGAAAAGTATTCCGCCTGCAAAAAAAGAAAGATAAAAAATCATGAGCGTTGCCTCTCTTGCAATTAAGTTTACAGCGATTGACCAGCTAAGTCAAGTGGTCGGGCGGGTAAAATCCCGCCTGGCGTCGCTGGCGGCGGGCGGTGAAGAGGTGCAGGCCGCCTTTGATCGGATGAATAAATCCTTCAAATGGGCGGCGATCTCGGCGGTAGGGACCAGGACGCTGGCGAAATCCCTGAAACCGGCTCTGGACGCCGCCGGTAATTTGCAGTCTGAAATGTTAGGCGCCAGGGCGGAAATGGCTGGCGCCGCAAAGAATGCAAAGGAGTTGGAAAAAAATCTAACGAAAATAAAATCGACCGCCTTTACCATCCAGGCCTGGACGCCGTTCAATCAGGCGCAGATAGTGGCGCTGGAGAAGCAGCTCCTAAAATCCGGCGCAGCCGTTTCCGATGTAATCGGCAAGCAAGGCGCGGCGGCCGCCTCCGCCGCACTGGCGGTCTATGAAAACATGGATGCCGCAAAGACAGGTAAAGGGCTGATTGGCATTGCTACCCCGTTCGGCATCAAAGCCTCGGAATTCATGGAACTGGCGGACATGGTATCACGTACCGCCTCCGCCGCCCCGGTGGGCGCGGCGGAAATAGTTGAGACCGCTAAATATGCCGCCCCGGCGATGGCAAAATTGAAGCGACCGATAAAAGAAATGTTTACGCTGTCCGCCATGCTCGCTAAGAGCGGTGTCGACGCCAGCATGGCCGGAACGGCCTTACGGGAATTTTTCACGGAAGCAGCCAAAACGAAAACGTTTCGGGACGCCCACGGTAACCTGAAGGATTTAGCTGAAATCACCAACATACTCCAAGAAAACCTTAAGGGTCTTGGGGAAGCCAAACAGCTGGAAATATTAGACAAAATATTCGGCCGCCGGGGTTCGCAAGTAGCTTTTGCCCTCATGTCAGAAGGAGAAGGATCATATGAAAATATAAACGATGCTATGAAAGGCTCATTGTCGCTACAACAGAAGCTACGCATCCGAATGCGAGGGTTTTTTAAGCAACTGGAATCTCTGAGCGGTACATCCACGTCAGTCCTCGCCGAATTGTTTCAGCCGGCCCTAAAGTGGCTGACGCCGGTAGTCAAAAAAACAAATGAATGGATGACGGCCTTGGGTGAAATAGCCCAGAAGAATAAATCACTATCGGCAGCTGTCTCCGGGGCATCCCTGGGCGGCGTGGCGGCTGGAACCGCCGCCACAATTGGTCTTACTGCCGCCGGACAAGCTGTGGAAGCAGTTACCGGCGTCCAGCCCGTTTTTGTAACGAATTGGCCGGCAGGTGGAGTTGGTGGTGGTGGTGAAACACCAGGAACGGTGTTGGCGGGAGAGGCATCTCGCCGAACTGCGGGAGGACTTTTACGTTGGGTAGGGAATTCGCCGTCGTTTTTGCCCGCCGCCTGGCTTGGTAGGTTAGCGAGTATGGGCAGCCTGGGAGCTACGCTGGCGGGATCTGCAGCCACGGCTGGAACAGGGACAGTTCTGGCGACTGCCGGGGCCGGCCTGGCAATCGGCTATGGCTTGGGGAGCCTCATTGATCGCTGGATTGGTATCACCGATAAGCTCGCTAATTTAATAGCAGGCACACCGGCATTAGTCGGCGTGCCTGAGCATATGAAGAGTCGGTTGGTGGAGAATAAAATCAATCTCAATATCCAGATTGACCAGGAGCGCGGCAGGGTGACCACCAAAACCAACGATATGAATACACGGGTGAACGTAAAACCAATCCCGAGGGGCGCCTTATGGCACGCGAAAAAGCCGTCATAAACGGGATCGAGTTGAAGATCGAAACCATCTCCGATGAGTTCCCGAAAGCTATCATAAAGCATGAATATCCGCACGTTAACGGGGCGGAGCTTGAAGATATGGGCCAGAGCGCCCACACCATAAATTTTCGTTGTTTTTTCGATAATCATAATTATGAGGAGCATCTTGACCTCATAGACCTGCTGGAAGAAACCGACCTCCTGGAGTTAGATCATCCCAGGTATGGACTCATGCAAGGGAAAATTGAGCGGACGAGTATCCGGCATGATGACCGGATACGTCTGGCGGAGATAGATCTGACGTTCGTGGAAAATCTCCGGATCGATATCGAGACCGCATACCGGGAGGATGTGAAGGGAGCGACGGAAACAACCTTTGGGGATGGCCAGGAGCAGCAGGCGGATGAGTTTGCCGAGGATACGGAAATCGCTCTCGGTACGGAAGCGAAAGCTATCACAGCAGAAACATTGGACCCGGGAAAAAGCATTCTGGAGCAATTCACAGGTTTAGGTGCCACTGCCCGGGCGTATGTCGGAAAAATAAGCGAATTGGAAGGCAAACTGGAGGCGACACTGGCTACTATTTCCAATCCCGCTAATTCGCTAATCGCCTCGATTGACTATGGCGTGAACCTGCCGGGCCGGATTATAGGCGCCATCGCCAAGGCAGCCGAAAGATACGTGATTCTGTACGAAAATTTGGCGGACGCTCCGGAGCGTTTCCTCCAAAGTTTTGAGGATGGGTTGTCTGCCCTAGAGGAATCCCTTGAACTCAACGAAACTTATAATGCTACAACTAAGATCTCCGAGGCCAAAACAGCGGCCCAGGAATCTATCCGCAAGCACCTCCAAATTACGGGCGCACAGGTGGCCGCCCTGGATCTGGCGGAGATGTATGCCGCGGATGAGGCGGAGCGGGCGGAGGTTCGCCAGGTTGAAAACACAAAAAGCTTTGATGTAGCGGGAAATTATGTCAAGACTGAACCCATGCCGGAGATTTATACCGTGGGACAGATAGAAAAATCACTGGCGGCGGCCAGGGAGTATCTGCAAGCCGCCATTGATCAGGCCAGGAAAATGCAAGCGCTAAAAAACATAGCCCGGACGCTCCTCCAGCATGTAAACATCATCAAGCTGGAGCGGGAAAAAATAATACAGGTGGAAATATATAACCCCACGCCGCTGCATCTGATTTGTCTTATGTATGGGCTGCCGTATAACTATGCACCGCGGATTTTGTCCATAAACCCGCAGATTTCAAACACTAATTTCGTGAGCGGAAAGATAAATATCTATGCCAGATGAAGTCAAAGTATTGATTGGCAATAAGGAAATTGCTCATTTCATAAGCTATCAGGTGGGGAGTGATCTCTTTGAGGCGGCCGATTCGTTTTCGCTGGAGTTGGCGAACCCAAACTTTGGGAACCTTGAAAAAGAAATTCAAGCAGGTCTCCAATGCCAGCTATATGTCAATAAGGTTTTGGAATTGACTGGAATCGTCGACCGGGTGTCGGAGACATATTCCAAGTCAAGTCATACCATCACTGTCGAGGGACGTGATTTGATGGGGTTGATAGTGGATTCGTATGTTGAAAATGAGTTCAAGACAAAAGAAAACGCCTCGATACAGGATTTGGCGGAGGAACTTTTAAAAAGCGTGCCATTCATTGACCGCTCAAAGATAATTTATGGCACAGGCTCTAAGGATAGAGCGGTGCCTGTGCGGGAAGAAAAAGAAACTCTGCTGTCCGAAAAAAAAGATTTCATACAAATTGAGCCTGGGCGGACTGTCTTTGAGGCGCTGAAGGAGTATGCCCTGGCAGCCGGTCTACTCTTTTTCAATCTCCCGGACGGGACATTCGTGTTCGGCGAGCCCGTCACCAGGGGGCGGGCCATATTCAACCTTGTCTGCCGTATTGATGGGCGGGGGAATAATGTTCTGGAGTGCACCCGCACCCGGGATATTTCACAGCAATACTCCAAAGTCAGAGTCATAGGCCAGCAGCAGGACAGCGTGTTCGGGGTGGGCGATGTGAACAAATCCGGCGAAGCGCTAAATGAGGATTTTCCATTCGCAAAACCCTATGTGCTTGAGTCGGAAAGCGTGAGCGCTAAACCCGAAAACCAGGCTAAGCTGATTATGAATAAGCAAAATTTCGAGGGGTTTACCCTCGAATGCAAAGTAAAAGGGCATTCGCAACGGGGGCGGAATTTACAAACTAATACCATTGCACACCTAAAACATGAGGGGCTTAAACCCCCGGTGGATAAGGATTATCTGGTTTATGCCCGGACATTCGAACGCTCTAAACAGGACGGGACGACTACCACGCTCCGACTTTCTGAACTGGGGATATTGCCAGCATAATGAAATTGATAAGAACAATCATAACTGATATGTCCGCAGAGGAAATCAGACGTTTTTCCGGGTCCGGCAGACCTGGGGAGATATTATCTAATCGTGAGTTTTTCCAGCAATACGGTTTTGCTTCCAGGCCGCTCGATGGCGCGGAAGGCATTAGCCTGGTTCAGGGAAACCAAATTTTCTTGATTGCCACCGCCGATCGGCGCTACAAAATATCATTAGAAAAAGGTGAGGTCGCCATTCAGACGGATGAAGGCGACCTGATACATCTGAAACGCAACAAAGAAATCCTGGTCAGCAGCGGAAATAAAATAACCATAAATGCGCCGGTAGTGGAGCTTGGAGCAGCTGCCGGACATCTAAAACTCATGAATGAGAATATGGAGACGCTTTTCAATGCACATACTCATTATGGCGTCTCGACAGGATCATACTCTACAGCAGCGCCAACTCAACAAGCTGGAGTAGCGCAAAAAACAACAAACCTGAAAGCAACATAACTAATGGACTTCAGGATTGAAATAGAAAACGGATTAGGCGTCATGACGTTCAATAAATCTGAGGACATCATGAACAACATATTTCTGAGCCTAAAAGTTCCGAAAGGTTCCCGGCTGCATCTGTTGCGGCGCGCCAAACTCACGGACCGCACGGTAACCCTGGCGGAGGAATATTGTAGGGAAGCTCTCCAATGGCTGCTGGATATCGGGCGAGCCACTAAGATAGATATTTTCTCCGAGCGGGATTCTAAAAATATACACCGGCTGAACCTCAAGGTGGAAGTCATCCAAGCCGATGGCCGTGAGATAAGTTTCCAGACCTTCGTGGAGGTGGAATAATTCGTGATTTATAACACGTTCCCGTTGGTCGCTTCTATATAAGGAATAAATTATGAGTTTTTTGAAAGATTTTGACACGATCCTCAACAATATCCTCGCTGATTGGCAGAACCAGTTCCCAGAGGTGGATATTAGCCAAGGCAGCCTAATCTACATGAAATCAGCCTGTCTGGCGTCTATCGTCTGGGGGCTATATCGCTATCAGGAATGGATCTCACGTCAGGTTTTCCCCGACACATCAGATACGGCTCAATTGGATCATTGGGCCTGGATATGGGGTATCAGCCGGAAAGCTAATGAATCTGATGACGATTTATTAGCGCGGCTGCTGGCCAGAATTCAACAGCCGCCCGCGGGCGGTAATGCCGACGATTATGTGAGTTGGGCGCTGGAGATTACCAACATTCTGGCGGCCTATTGTTATCCA
>QIEW01000280.1 GCA_003230535.1 bacterium | reverse complement strand
ATAATCGTTTATTCCATCAAAACTCAAAGCGCTGCCGGACTTACCGGTAGCCCAGGCAGGACAGTCAGGACAGGCGGGCCCCAGCGCTCCGTGATGATTATTTCCTGAACTATCAGCTGCGGTATTTCCAGTTCCTTCGTTAAATTTCCAACAGGCCTCCGGGCCAATAATGTAAGCTTCTGTTTTTACTGCTTCACGGTTCTGGGAGGGAGAGACGTCAATGGCAAAGAACTTCAGTAGCCCCGTGTTGTAAGCTGCTGGGAGGGTAATGCCGGAGACCGGCGAGGCGCCGCAGCTTGTGCTTCCAGAACAAGAGGTAGAGGGTATGCTGCTGTCAGTTGTATAGTAGATGGTCGCTTGTTCATCTGCGGTTAGGGTTACAGACTGGGTTGATGCGTAGGCTCCCCCCGGCGGGCTGGCGGTAGTAGTAGGCGGGGTGGTATCTGTTTCTGTAACAAAAGAGGTTATTACAGAGTACTCAGACCAATAGCCCCAATTATCCTGGTGCCGCAAGCGCCAATAATGCTTAGTAGCCCCGGTAAGAGCAAAGGACAAAGTATGGCTGATAAGATCGGTGTCGGTCAGCCCGCTGTTGTATACTATATTACCCTCAAATGTGGTGACCCCGCTATTTGCAAGACTGATCTGCCACTGGGAGGCGCCATGAGTATCCCCGTAAGTCGGAGTGTTGGGATCGTCAAATGCTGAAGATTGGAGAGTGGGCATCGGGGGAAAACCAGCGCCGCCATTGTTCCCCCGGGGTGAATCAGCGGTTGGTTGGTTGGGATCGTTATTTGTCCTGGTCTCAAACCAAGTCTCGTCAGACCAAGCAGACCACGTTTTCCAATCATCCCGATGTCTCAGACGCCACCAGTGTCGGGCGCCAAAGCTAGATGAAGGGAGATTTACAGGGTGGCTGGTAAGGTCGGAAGTGGTTAAGCCGCTATCATAAATGACATAGGGTTGAAAGTCTGCTCCTGAGCCGGCGCTGACCTGCCAATGTGAAGCATAGTGATTATCACCGTCCGGGTCGCTAAACCCAAAAGATATAAGCGTAGGACTAAGTGACAGGTCGGTATCGCCATCCGGAGACTGATTGATTGGCTGGTCAGGCGGTCTCTGTGCTCTGGTAGTAAATGATTTTGGCTGTGACCAGTCGGACCAGGCTCTCCAATAATCCTGATGTCGTACTCGCCAGTAATAGGTAGTACCGATAGCGCCGCTCGCAAGAATCCTGTTTATGGTATGGCTGGTCGTGCCGGAGATTTCTCCACTATCATAGGCCAGTACTGAAGCCAGGAAGGTGTTATCTGTGGCTATCTGCCATTGGGAAGCCATATGCCTCTCCTCCGGATCGACCGGCGAATCCGGGTCGGAGAATATTGAGGATTGGAGCATTGGGCTGAGCGAGACGTTAGGGACTCCGTCAGGTGATATAGCGATTGGCTGATTAGGCCTGGTTTGGTAGCATAGCCCGCAAGGACAGCCGCCGCAAGCATAACTTGACAGGTCAGGCGGCAAGTTTCCCGATCGATAAATTATCTCTCCCTGGCAATCATTATTGCAGCCGATAATAACGATAATCGGCACCCCATAGACATAATAATCATCCTGGATATCTCCACCGGGAATATCATCGCCATCATCAGCATCAAAAATCACCCTATCAGTCGGCAACCCCTTAGCGGCAGCGTAACTGCCGGCATTAGCCAGCGTATCCCGCATGGAAATGTTTATATAAACCACATCAATATCGGCAGTGATAGCCTGGACCTGGGCAGTGCGCTCCTCACATACCTTGCTCCACGTAGTGTAGAAATACAATAGCGTAGGTTTATTCAGATTAGCGGGGTCCACAGAAACAGTGGGTCCTTGAATTGAAGCGGCTGCAAATCCCTTGCCTGGGTCTCCCTCTAAAGAAAGATCCTCCCGAGACCAAGCCGGGCTGGCAGACAAAGAAAAAGCCACAATAAAAGCAAAGGAAATACACTTCTGTATGTTTCCTTTGCTTCGAAGGAAATCAAGGAATATCTCCCTTATCCCGTAACTACATTTTAACAATAAATCTTTCATCTCCCCGCCAGAAAAAATTACTTGATAATTTTATAACCCGGATTATTCATAAAACAGGGCTAGACACCCATAACGTATTGTTATATAATAATTATCTGTTTTAGCGCTACAACAGCCTTTGGAGGTTTAGCCTGTGAATATGAATACTGTTCAGCAATCGCTTCATTTCAGTTCTGTTTCCGGCAAAAAAGTGAAAACCGACTCCGACTGTGGCCAAGTGACCTCGGATACCGGGGCGCTCTTGCTACGGGAAACCGAGCAACAAGTGAATATCATTTCCACGATCACTTACGCTATTCACGACTCAGCGTGACTTGCGGTATGTAGATCACCAAACAAAGGATATCGTTACTCAACGCGTTAATCAGATTGCTTTCGGTTATAAGGATGCCAATGATTGCAATACCTTGCGCATAAATTAGCCGCCAACAAGCTGCCTGTCAGCGATACACCCCCTGGGTACCGACTCAAACTAAAATTCCGCCCCAAACCACCCGTCCTGTCCAACCTTCTCATCTCAAACCACCTGCTTTTCCCCTAATTCACCCACTCACCAAAATTTATGAATAGATCGGATCATGGATGGTTCCCTTAGCCACCAATTGCGGTGGTGAATATTACGCATCAATTTGATGTGACTATACTGCGTCAGGTGACGCTCTATTTAAGCGGAACCACCCATCTCTTTTCAACTCTTAAATCGCCTTATGCTCCCCTTCTTCGGAAGAGAGAGAACGAAGATTCATTATAAAGTTTATCATATTTTTGTATACTATGCAATTTTTCTGTGGTTCATCCGGCTAATAAGTAATTGGCGATTTCATGAGGGCCAAAGATGGTGTTATATTTCTTCAGATTGAAGGATTTTGGGAATCAGCTGAGGGCGAACTAAAGTACAAAGGGAAAATAGTATGGCTCATTACCTTTGTGCCATGAGCCTCTTGCAAAAGTGCCAAGGCAGTGGCCCTGGCCTGCCCCATATGGGTAGCGTTGGAGCCACTGCCCCAACATATAGTATGGCTAGCTTTTTTAAAATGACTTTTGCAGGAAGCTCCCAATTCTTTGGTGTTTGGGGCGTTCGTTATCAAGCTACTCACTACCAAAGAAGAAAGATTATCTTCAAAGCGGAAATGCCCAGGAAGTTAGCTGTTTGTCACCAATGCCAATTTCGGAAGGCTACCAATCCAGCCTGTTTTTCTGCAACCTATGGTTTTGCTAACTTATTCTAGAGATGAGCGAAAACTTATTTCATGTTCTGTTGAGCAGCCCATTCATAGACTCTGTTTGTCTTCTGCGCGGTTAAGCCCCAAGAAATTTTTTGGGACATTTCTTTGGCCTTATGTCTTAAATTATTTCTGAGTTCCTCATTATTCCATATCTGTAAAATCTTATCCGCAATATCCTCTACGTGGTATGGATCGAAGATTAGGGCTGAATTATTCACTAGTTCGGTTACTGGTGGAATATTAGAAGCTATAACCGGGGTTCTTGCTGCAAAAGCCTCCATGATTACAAAACTGGAGGCCTCAAATAAGGTAGGCACTACCACAAAATCCGATATTTTATATATAACGGCTAATTCTGATCTGGTGACCTCTTCCAAAAACAATACCTGAGATTCAAGTTTTTCTTGATCTATAATTTTTATTAAGTCATTATATCCTCCATATTTTGAGCCGGTTAAAATCAGAGGGATATCACACTGACTATTTTTTTTGATCAAGGATATTGCTTTAATCAACCTTACGTGATTCTTATGGGGCCAGATCATGGCTGGATAAAAAATAAACCTAGTTGGCAATCTATACTTTTCTTTTACTTTTCTAACCCATTCCTCAGTTACTGGCTGTGCATAACTTGGGTCAGCAGCCAAAGTCACTACATGGATTTTAGCGGGGTTAAGGGAATAATGCTGTATTAAGTCATCCTTAATAAATTGGGAGGCCACTACAATCGCGGTAGCCTGTTCACAAGAAGGTTTGTATGTCCGGCGCCGGTATTCCAACTCCTTGGGGGTAAAAAATTGAGGGAAATGCTCTTGTTGAATGTCGTGAGGGCTTAAAACGGTAGGGGTCTTAACCCCCATAGGATACATAATGCTACAAGGAAAATGGACTACATCAAGTTTTCTTGAATCTATGAGTCTGGCTAACCACCGCCCGCCAATAGTTAGCAGATTTCCTGCATTCGGTATTCGTTTTATTACCGCCAGGGTCAACCGGGATAGAAAGCCGCCCAGAGCGTAAGTTACATATACTACATTGGCTGTATTCAGGTTATTGGCCGCAAACAGATGCTCAAAATAAGACCTCGTCCGAGGCTGAATAAACAGGAAATACTCATTATGAGGAAACTCCCTAATCAAGTTGATCAATAAATTATTCACATAGGTGCGCACTCCACCTATGTAATCTAAGCTAAAGTTGAATAATGCTATGCCTATCTTCATCTTGTCATCCTTACTCTCTACCTTCCATTCCTTGTATCAGAAAAAGGAAGCAGAGATCGAAAAGTTTTTTTGTGTTTACTCTGTGATACTCTTAAACCCAATCAGAAATTCCTCATTATGCTCTATAAAAACATATTTTTGGCTTTCATACAATCTTTTCGCTATTGTATTATTCTTTTTGACCTTGAGCATCACCTTTGAGCAACCTTTTAATCTGGACACTGTCTCAAGGAAATTCACGAGTAGTTTCCCTAACCTCACACCTTGGTGTTTTTTTAATATACACAAACCTATGGAAGGAATTTCATAACCTTCATCCCAACCTCTAAGCATACCATAACCGATCATCTTTTCTCCATCCAAGAGAATAGAGTAGTAGAGGTCACGCCCTTGATAATTACAAATGAGTTTGGCATATTGTGCGTTAAAAGGATGGGGTGAAAAATCATCTGTGTACTTAGTAGAGTTGATCTCTTCGAAAAAATTTATCAAACGCTCTAAACACTCTGGCTTCAATTTTACAATTTCTATTGTTGGCATTTTCCCCTAAGCACACTTGTAATGAATGCTATATCCCTCTCCTCAAGTTCATAGAATGTAGGGAGGTTTATTCCCTTTGAGGCGACAGATTCAGCATTTCCAGGGTTGCTTGAGCATTTATCGTAAACTGGCATAATGTGCATGGGATAGAAAAGCGGCCTAGTCTCTATCCCATTATCGGCCAATATAGCCATAAGTGCATCCCGACTCATCCCGTATTCTTCCTCTATCAAGATAGAATACATCCAGTAAGAATGGAAGGCGTAATCCTTTTCCGCCGGCAGGGTAATCCCTGGAATGTCGGCAAGCTGTGAGGAATACCACTCAGCGATCTGCCGCCTCTTCTCAATAAAGTGCGCTATATTCTCCAGTTGTGCTAGGCCAATAGCTGCCTGAATGTTGGTCATCCGGTAATTATATCCTACTACCTCAAACCAATATCGCCGCTTCTGACTCATACCCTGACCCTTGAAAAGCCGTACCCTATCGGCTAAAGCATCATTCTGACATACCACCATTCCCCCTTCGCCGGTAGTAATGGTTTTATTCCCATAAAAGCTGAAAGTGGCTATATCGCCCATAGAACCAGCAGACCTGCCTTTATACTTACTTCCTAGTGCCTCAGCCGCATCCTCAATTACATAGATACCCTTTGCCTGAGCCGCCTCCAGGATAGGATCCATATTGCAGGGATGGCCATATAAATGTACCGGAATAACAGCTTTGGTCTTTGGCGTTATTTTAGCCTTAAAATCATCCACTGACAGGCACCAGGTATCCAGTTCACAATCAACCAGTACCACCTTAGCCCCTACATACCTCACCGCATTGGCAGTAGCAATATAAGTAAGGGTAGGGATTATTACCTCATCCCCAGGTCCAATACCCAAAGTTAACAAAGCCAAATGTAGCGCCGCCGTACCATTGGAACAGGCAACGGCACACTTTGTTCCAATATATGCCGTAAACCTCTCCTCAAACAGCCCGATGTATTTCCCTATCGAGGAAATCCAATTTGTTTCCAGGCAATCCAGCACATACCTTTTCTCATTCCCAATCAGGGCTGGTTGTGATACTGGGATAAATTTGTGTTGGGTCATCTTTTCTCCGCCTTAATAATCAAATGATTCCCTGGGTTGCAGGAATGGATATTATTGTAATACTTGTTAAATTGCCTCCTTACCCTGAATCCCCCGATTCGGTACTCATATAATATCGCTCGGCGGCGGCGGAAAGGGGATCATCATAAAAACACGCCCGTACAAGCTCCCGGTGCTCCGGCTGCTCCCTGAGCCATAAAACCGCTTCCTCCCACGAAACAAATCTAGCGCTCATCAAGGAAAATCTCTCTAATTACCTTGGCCGGATTACCGGCCACTATTGTATAGGGAGGAACGTCTTTAGTCACCACGCTGCCCGCACCCACTATCCCCCCTTCTCCTATGGTTACTCCCTTTAATATAATCGCTCGCGCACCTATCCATGCCCCTTTGCGTATTTTAACCGGCTTGGATTTTATAGGACCCCAATCATGTTTCCTGTCATCTTTCCAGCCTGCCAGATCTTGTTTTCTAATGCTATAACGTACACTGTGGTTATCGCTATCGGCTAGCAGGCATTGATATGAAATCAAAACATCATCTTCTACTACAATAGAAACTACACAATCCAATATGGTGTTTCCTCCTATAAACACATTATTTCTTATGGATATTTTACTGTCTTTAGTTTCAGTAACGAGCGTTCCTTCAATAAGGCAATTTTCCCCTATAACTATAACACTCTTGGGATGCCTTTTATCTATTCTACCTGTAAGTTCTGAATTCTCACCGCAAGAATACAGTTTACTTCTATTTTTTTTTTGAATAATATATTTTTTAAAACTGTTCAGCATTTATTTTTCCCCTGCATATTTCATACAAATAAACCATTTCCCCAAGTAACAATTGTATTCCTTAATTGCCCTTGCTGGCCCTTGAATATTTTTTAATAATTTCATCCAACTGTCTGGCCCGGATGTCAAACGTGTGATTGCGCAAACATCTTTCCTGCCCTGCCTTGGCAATCTCTTCACGCTCCTTTGGATGTTCAAGGAGCCACGTTACTTTTTCCACGCACTCCTCGGCAGATCTGTATGTGACGACCTCTTTATCGGGTTCAAACAAATCTTGGAGGTTTTCCTTCCAGTCTGTTAGGAGGCATGTGCCAACGCCGGTGGCCTCAAACAGGCGCATGTTAGATGCCGACCTTGAAGAGATATCAATATGGGAATTGAAAGTTACTTTTGAATTCCGCAAAGCCTGGAACATCTCCAAGCCAAAAACGCCTGGTTTCATGTACGGTGTAAGATTTGGGTTTATCGGCCTAAGTGGTTTAGATTCCCAGGTAGCCGCTTTTCCAATCACGGGCAGTTTTTGCAGAACCTCATTAGAAACTCCTGTTGTGCGGGCTCCTGCCATAACTCCATAAAGTCCCCGCATTAAAATCGCCTTTAACTCATCCGTGAGCGTCATCTCTGCACTCGGGGAATATATTTCAACATTCCCAAGCTGAACAAGCCGTTCCAGTAAACGCTCGCGCTCGAGATGATACTGATTGTGCCGAACAATGCTGCCAATAAACGAAAAATCTATAAATTGTCTGCCTTTTAAATCAATACGCTCAAGAATGCGCGGATCGAATGCATGGTTCATATGCTCACTCCGGTGACCCATCTCCCGGAACTTCTCCACTAGTTCCGGCACGTTGGAAAGCACCAAATCGTAGGCCTGAAAAACGGTTTCACCCTCGAAAGGGGCGCCGCACCAACCTAATACAAGTTTAATGGAAGGACAACTCTGGCGAAGCTCTGTTAACCATTGATAGGTGAAGGTTGAATAATCAGCCACAAACAATACATCAGGCTTTTCATTTTCAATCTGGGCCTTGGAAATATCCAGCAACCAATTTGATTCACGGAACCTAACCCTATGTTCAACAGCCCATACCTTTTGCATAGGCTCGGCATTAGCAGTAATCTCAACCACATCATAGCCAAGCGGCTTCAAAGCATGTGACCAGAAGTCTGCCCCACCGAAAGCATCATAATCCAGCGCGGCCTTCTGCTCAGTGTAAGACCTTTGCTCAATCCCGGGGCGCCTGGCATAAAATTTTTTCAGATAGGCAGGATAGTTAGTAGTAATTCTGAGTAATTTCATTATACCTCATACTTATCCCTATCTTCTTAAAAGGAAATTTTTTATTCAACCCTTGTCCTTTATAACAGCTGCCATATCTTTGTATCATGCCGTCTTTTCCTCAACTGTTCCCTAAGGGTTTGAGGCAAATCTCTCATTAATTGCCTTAAGTTTTTGAGAAAACCTGTTGTAGCTGTGATATTCCTCAACTAGGCGGCGGGCCTCTTCCAAAAGGGAGCCACTGGCTTGAGATGGCATGGTTACAGCTTCAACGATCGCATCCTCCAGCTTTTTCAGATCCCCGCGGGGAACTAACTTAGCATACTTCTCAACAAATGTCCCTCGATAACTCGGCAGATTGCAGGTAATAATGCGTTTTTTGCATGATGCGGCTTCCAGCAGTGTTACTCCCAGCGTATCCATTTCCGGATAATTGATGACGATATCGGATAAAGCGTATATGTCAGGCAATTGTTCAAAGGGCACGGTTCCTAACCAGCGAATCCTGCTGGAGATTCCAAGCTCCTCGGCTCTCCGGCAAAGACTCTCTTCGTAACCTTGATTGTCGGGATAAATTTCTATATTGTATGTTTTAAAGACGAGGAAGACGTCTTCTGATATTCTCTTGCAGGCCATGGAAAACGCCTCCAGTATGAGATGGTGTCCGTACATTGGATGGCATGCTCGCATGGATACTAACACCTTTGCATCTAAAGGTATATCAAGCATCTCCCTCCACATCTTGCGTATATTCGGAGGTCTTGGAGAAAATTTCTTTGTGTCCACGCCAAGATGGAGGAGAGCCGATTCAACGGTGGTACCAGCTATCTCCCTGCATTTTTCGATAATGTCAGGTGTATCACAAATGACCAGGTCCGCCCCTAACAGGGCCTGACGGCAGAGTTCACACTCGTACGGGTCGGCATCAGGAAGAAAATGCTGATTGATGTCCGAACCCCAGCAGTTCAATACAAGGGGCCTCAAGCCACCGGCCAGGCACACATTGGCCATCCTATCGAGCCACAGAAGGTGAACAACCCCGGGCCGGAACCACATCCATAACATCCTTAACCATAGGCTGGCTACTCTTATTATTATCCGATCAACCGCTCTGTAATCAAGGAACCTGTCCAGGAAACCATGTACGAGAGGAGACCCGGGCAGGGGGCGGAGCAGAGGGAAAAACCGGAACCCATTGCGGCCTTCGGGAAAAGGATTTCTTCCACATACGCTGATAACCCTGTCTCTGTTCGAAAGAAGTGCTTCCACAAAACGCTTTGTATGTATTGAGTGACCAGGAGCCACTACCATAACCGTTAAGGTGTCCGGTTTACTTTTCATAAAGCTTATGGTGGTAGGAAATCTTCTTTTTATATTTCTCTACAAGTTGCATCTGTATTCCTTTAAGAGCCTCGTTTGTCAGGGTGTTGGTTGCCGTTAAATCGTTTCTGTATTCATCAACTTGTGCCCAGTCAACATCCTTATGTTTAGCGGGATTATAAAATCTGGTTCCCGGGAAGGGTGCCAGTATTGTAAATCCCACAACATCAGAGTCGATCTCTTCGAGCAGTTGGTCGGTAAGCCGTATGTCCTCAAGAGTCTCATCAGGCATCCCCAGGATAACATATGCACGTCTTGAAAAACCGTATTTCTTTGTGATTTTGAAGGCCCTCTTTACATCTTCGGCATTGAATGGTTTTCTCATGCTCTTTAAGATACGCTGCGAACCGCTCTCCACTCCCATCCAGATATCTGTGCAACCCGCTCTTTTCATTTTTATGAGGAGGTCTTCGGAAATGCTATTAACCACCATATTTACTCCCCAATTAATTTTATTATTATTTTTGATCAATAGCTCACAGACCTCTAAAAGATGAGAACGTTTTATACCAACTTCATCGTCCGCAAAATTTATGTAATCCACATTCCAGCTACTCCTTAGTTCCTCAAATTCACCTATTATATTTTTAGGGCTGCGCAGGCGCTGTTTTCTGCCCCAGACACTATTAGACGCGCAGAAGACACAACCAAACGGACAAGCCCGGCTGCTGAAAATACTAGTAATTCTCTTTCCTTCTCCTTCATAGGTCAAGGTTAGGTGTCTCTCCAGTTTAATCAGGTGCCGATCAGGGTTGGGAATTGTATCAATGTCTTCGATATAAGGACTTTTTACTATAGCATCCCGGCATCCATTCAATATCTTCAGCATAGATACCTCGCCTTCGCCCACGACAACACTATCAACCTCAGGCAAGGCAGCCGTCTCTTCCGGTAATGCTGAGGGATGAACCCCACCGAATACCGTCCAGACCTTTGGATTTTGCTGCTTAATTCTGCGAGCCAGGGATAGAGCACATCTCATCTGGGGAGAGGTACAAGAAAAACCTATAACATCCGCCCCGGCAGCTCTTTTAACAATAAGATCCTCATCATCCCATAATGAAGATAAAAACTGCTGGTCAGTAAATCCATGCTGCTTGCAATAAGCGCCAAGATAACCAATCCCCAGGGCTTCCCAACAGAAAAATGATTTAGGCTGAATGTAGGCCACCTTCATTTTTTTACACTTCCTCCATTCACAATAATGGATTTTAAGGATTCGACTATATAGTCGATTTGCTCATATTCTAATTGCGAATGCATCGGCAACGAAAATATTGTATCTGCCACCGCATCGGTAACTGAGAGAGGGGAGGGTATATCGTATTGGCTAAAAATCGGTTGTTTGTGAAGTGGAGGGAAATATATCTTCGTTTGGATTCCCATATTGAACAACTGTTTCATAATCTCGGCCCGAGACAATGGACACCGGACAGGATCTATCCTAACCGTAAACATCATATAAGTATGTTTTCTACGCTTTGCATGAAAAGGGGGTATTATTCCTAGGACATTCTTAAGCTTTCCCGAAAAATAACTAGCCATCTCCTCTTTTCTTTTAAGTATGCCGGGCAGCTTTTCCATCTGTGCAATTCCAATTGCTCCTTGCATCTCAGTCATGCGGTAGTTATAACCTACTACCACGTGGTGATATAGATCAGAAGAACCGTGGTTTTTCAGCAACCGTAGTTGTCTTGCCAGATATCCGTCGTTTGTAGTAATAATTCCCCCCTCACCGGTGGTAATGTTTTTGGTAGGAGTAAAACTGAACATACCCGCTATACCAAAGGAGCCCACTTTTTTATTATCGTATTCAGCGCCGAGTGCCTCAGCAGCATCTTCAATGAGATACAGCTTATATTTTTCCGCCAGATATATAAACCGATCTATATCCGCAGGCTGTCCGGCATAGTGAACCACAACAATAGCCTTTGTCTTTTCTGAGATGCGAGCTTCTGTATCTTCAGGGGCTATGTTTAACGTATAAGGATCTATATCTGCAAAAACCGGCCTTCCCCCGGCATGAAGTACTGTTGTCGCAGTCGACACAAAAGTTAATGAGGGGACAATAACCTCATCTTCTGAATGACTTATGCCAAGAGCTAAAAGGAGCGAGTGTAGAGCAACTGTTCCATTAAAGAAAGCAATCGCATGGTTACAGCCAACATAATCTCTTATTTTATTTTCAAAGGCTTCTACTTTTTTGCCCTCATTTAGAAAGCCTGAGAGTACCACGCTGAAACAGGCTTGCGCCTCCTCTAGGGAGATATTCGGCGAGGCAATAGGAATCTTAATCGGTGGGGGAGAGGGCTCTTCAGGGGATGGAGGATTATAGCAATCAAGTGATTGCAATAGTGTAACATTATGGTTTAATTCTTCATAATCTTCCCATCGACCAATATCTTTCCAGAAGCCTTTTATTTCATAGCATTTGATATTTTGATGTTGTTGTATTTTCTTTACCAAATCGGGAAAATCAAAAAATGTATCCTGAGGTATCTCTTCTATAACTTGCGGAGAAATTGCGTAAATTCCGGCACCTATATCAAAATACAATTTGGGTTTTTCTTCTATTTCCCTAAGAATGGAGCCATCTCTATTGATAACCCCGAAGCTCACTTTTTCCTGATGTTTCCTGATTCCCACTGTTATTGAGGCGCCGGATTCAATATGAAACTCCATAAAAACAGCGAGATTTTGATCTGTAAGGATATCTCCATTGATTACTAAGAAGGGTTCCGCTATTTTCCGTGAAATAAGAGTGAGTGCCCCGACGGTGCCAAGAGGCTTATTTTCTCTGGTATATGTAATATCCACGCCGTATTGGGAACCGTTTTTAAAATAGGCTTCAATCATCCGTCCCTTATATCCTGTTGTAATAATTATCTTTTTAAACCGCTCATCCCTCAGCTTGCAAATCAATAATTCAAGAATAGGCTTTGTACCTATAGATAATAGGGGCTTAGGAATATTGTCTGTCAGGGGGCTTAACCGGATACCTTTTCCCCCCGCCATAATAACAGCCGTCAGATTTTTTGTTTTCTCAGACATTGTATACAGACACCTTATAACGATTAATATTCTGTTTAATGTCCTCTACAGATTCCCTCAACCCGTCTTCAAGAGTGTATAGCGGTTTCCAGCCGATGGTAGACCAGGCTTTTGAATTATTGCAGATGAGTTTCATAACTTCACTTTTCTCCGGGCGAATACGTTTCGCATCGGCAATAATTTTCTTTTCTATTCCCAAAATTTTTAAGATAAGTTTACTGAGATTATCTATCGTAATTCCCTTGCCCGATCCGATATTTATTACCTTACCAATTGATTCTTGTTTTTCAGCAATCTGGATAAAGCCATTCACCGTATCCTTTACAAAGGTAAAATCCCTTACCGGCGCTACCGATCCAACCTCAATATAATCCCTGGCTAATGCCTGGCTTATAATTGTAGGGATAATCGCCCTGGCGGATTGTCTTGGGCCGAAGGTGTTGAATGGCCGGATTGTCGCAACAGACAAACCGAAGGAGAGATGAAAACTTTCAGCTATCTTGTCCGCACCAATTTTAGTCGCCGAGTATGGAGATTGGGCACATAGAGGATGTTGCTCGTCTATGGGAGTATATAAAGCCGTTCCGTAGACTTCACTGGTCGAGGTATGTACCACCTTCTCAACGCCGTGCTCCCGGCAAGCCATCATAATATTTAAGGTACCCTCTACGTTTGTTTGGATGTAGCTAAGCGGGGCAATATAGGAATATGGAATCGGTATCAGCGCCGCCAGATGAAAAACCACATTTTTATCCTTAACTATTTTTCTGATAAAGAATGGGTCTCGAACGTCTCCGGCCTCGACCTGGATATGCCTGCGGACATCGTCCGGAAGAAGCTCAAGGTTCCCCCAATTGTTCCCGGAATTATACTTTATCATAGCGGTAAGTGCTGCACATCGGGGCAGCAGGGCCCTAACCAAATAACTACCTATGAAGCCACCAGCGCCGGTTACCAGCACCTTTTTATTTTTCCAGTCCATAATAACACTTCTAACTCAGTTTGCTTCACTTGCAATACGAATCAGCAGGAGCATTTTGGGGGCTTGAGAGTTTTTTTAATAGGTACCCTACCCCTATTTCCCAAATAGAAGCCATGTTTGTTTACCCTTAAGTCCTTTGTTTTTTACTGTAAAGCCAAAGATACCGAATAACCGCATATAGTCATGTTTAAAAACATATGAACCAGAAGATACTCCATCTGTATCAGAAAGTTCGTTGATGTATACAAACTTGCCTAACCTACAAACGGTTTCTATCGTTGATTCTATGGAATTTTGTGGAATATGTTGCAGAACGCGATTAGAAATAACGAGATCAAAATAAGATTTAGGGAAATCAAGAACCTCAACGGGTAAATTTACTAATAGTTTTATATTTGAATAATTATATCGCGCTTTTGCCAAATCGAGAGCACTATTTGCGATGTCCTGCCCGATTACTTCTTTTATTCCCATACTGTTATATAATGGAAATAGACGACCACTTCCACATCCAATATCAAGGATGCGATTTACTGTGATTGAAGAGATCAAGCCTCTTAAAATATCATAGTCACCGGTTGACCTTCCCCATTGATCGTCAATATCTTTCACTCGTAGGTCATAGTACATCTTTCTTACTGCCGAATATTTATAAAGGCCAGATCGCTCAAACGCTATCGTGAAAAGTCTAATTAATTTTCTCTTAAACATGCTTGCGTTTCCTTATAAAATAACTTGCCAATGTCAGCTGACACGTTTTAATACATGCCCAACACATGCCTAACCGTCGCCACTCCAAGCCTAACCCCCTGGAGACGCTTTCCCGGAGTCGTCAGCAGCTTCAAAATATAATCCATTGCCGCCAGCGGTTCATTTTTTTTCAAATGCGCATATCCAGTCTCTTCATATCCATGCGCCAAAAACCTTTGCGCCGGTATATATTTCAGAATAAATTCCTTGTGTCTTTCCAGCATACGCTGCTGAATGGCGGCGGAAAATGTCCTTGGCACCTTAGACATATTAACGCCATGTATGCGGTACAAATACAGACCGCCGGTAACATAAACTCCTTTAAATCCCTGTTCGCAGACGCTCAACCAGAAGTCCCAGTCCTCGTTCATGTCACGGAAGACATCCTCCTCGCAGTACCCGCCAACAACCTCATGAACACGTTTTCTAAAGGGGGAACAGCCGCAAATGTATTGCATCCGAAGAATTCTGCCGCGATCAAAGGGGGCTGAAGGCCACAATTCATTTGAATCCCCGAAACATTGGACATCACAATAGGTAAAGGCGACCGCCGGATCGGAAAACGGCGCTAACATCTTTTCAAAATAGCCCGGCGCTAACAGGTCATCCGCATCGAGAGGGACGATAATCTCAGCGGAAGCATTTGTCACCCCTGTATTGCGGGCAGCGCCAAGCCCTCTGTTGCGTTCATGACGAACCACCTTTACATATTTGCGCTTCCGGAAGTCATCGATAATATCCAGCGTATCCCTGTCGGTTGAGGCATCATCAACGATGATGATTTCATCTTTCCCCCCAGACTGAGAAAAGGCACACTCTAAGGTTTCCTTCAAAACCTCTCCCGTATTGAAAACTGGTATAATGATAGTGGAGCGAAATTTCAAGCCCAAGGCTTCTAATCTTTCTTTGTCAGTTCATCGAGACGGTACCTCCAACGGAGATATCCGGCAACGACCCTGTAATAGCCGGAAAACAACTTTTCGAAAATACAACTATCCAGTGCCGTTTCAGATACCTTTTCGGCTTTTCTCAACAACGCCTTACTTATGGCAAGGTATTTGTATCGTCTCTGCAAATCACCGTGCTTACTGGTTATGGTGTTCCTCCATATTGTGCACTTGTATAATACTCTGGGAAGGTTGGCTATTTCAAACCTCTCAGATACCCTGAGTAGAAAATCCATATCCTGGGTATACCTGAAGTCCTCATCGTACATCCCGACATAATCCACAATAGATTTTCTATAAAAGCACGTACCGATAACGTAGTGGGTTCTAAAATGGTGTTTCACTAAGTCTTTGTGGTTAAGAGGGAGATTGTCTTGCGCAAGTTTGTTTATGGGCTTTCTGTCCTCATCGATTATAAGATAGTAACTTCCCACCAGCCCGATATTTGGATTTGCTTCCATATATTCAAATTGTATCTCAAGCCTCTCGGGCATGGAAATATCGTCTGCGTCCATGCGAGCGATGTATCCTCCCTCAGCCAGCCCGAGGCCTTTATTTAGTGATCGTGTAAGGCCAATGTTTTGCTTATTGTCAGCCAACCTGATACGGGGGTCATTATAGGAGAGGATAATCTCCCGACTGCGGTCAGTAGATCCATCGTTGATGATTAAAAACTCAAAACATTTGTATGTCTGGTTAAGAATGCTCTCTATAGCCTCCCGCAGGAATCTTTCTCCGTTATAGACTGACATTAGAACTGTTACTTTTGGATGACCCATAAAATGATACCTTTAACCTTACCTTAATATTGATAATAACCCTTGACATTTTTTCTTAATTTTCCACATCGGCAGTGAGCATTTCGATACACTCCCAGGAATTTTAAAATACGGGTTTCCATTATAGAATCTATTCACCCGTTTGTTATAGCCTTTTAAATATAAGACATGGTTGTCATCTTCAAATTCATATAAGTTGTTATCCTTTGTGTAGTTATATAACTCGCTTCCTGGAAACCCTATGAAAACATTCATGCCGGTATAATCAGGTTTGAGCCGCTCAATCAACCGATAAGTTTTTCTTAAATCCGTTTTTGTTTCCGTAGGGGCACCAACCACAAAGCTGGCGTAAGTCTTGATTCCCAATTTATGGGCGATATCAAAGGCTTTTATGAATTGTTCTATCGTTTCGCCTTTCTTGAAAAATTCAAGCATCCGCGGACTCCCACTTTCAACGCCTACATAAAAGACCTTGCACCCCGACCTCGACATCAAGGCTTGATACTCAAAATCATCCAGTTGATCCACCCTGGTCTCGCACATCCAATCAATTTGGATATTCTTCCTAAGCAGTAGCTCACAGAATTCAGCCGTCCGCTTCTTGTTTAAGGTAAAATGATCTTCCCTGAAGTAGATGCACTTTGCGCCATAGTATTTCTGCATATACCGGATGTCACTAACCACCCGCTCGGCAGACATGCAACGATAGGTTTTTCCCCAGATGGCTTTCACTGAGCAAAAGGTGCAGCTAAAAGGGCAGCCCCGGCTGGTATTAAAGGTATATATCGGGTAAGAATCAAGCCAGGGATCTGACCATTGGTATGGTAAATGAATAAACTCCTCCCACGCTGGCAAAGGCAGCGAATCCATGTCCTGTATTTTCTTGCCTTGGACAATTCTTTTCTGAACTTTTCCTTCTATTATATCCAAAACACTCTTTTCGCCCTCACCGATCACCACATAGTCCACATAGTCAGGAATTTTATCGGCTCCCACCGAAGTATGGGGCCCACCTACAATAATCTTGCCGCTCCACTTCCCCTCCTCCCTCATCTTCTGCAACTTCCTAAAATACTCCAGGGTACTTTGGTAGCAGATGGTATTGGAATATATGCCCACAAAATCAATCTTTTTCTTAACCAAAAAATTTGTATCCAGCACATCTGATGGCTTAAGGTAATTGTCTCGGAAAAATACCCTGTGTTCAGCATTTTTCAGCACCGCAATAATAAAGCCCAGCCCCAGCGGTGGTCTTTTCTCAGCCGTGGAGACTGGCGCTACTTTCGGTGCGGCTGAGGTCATGATGAGGATGTTCATTTTAGTTATCATCCTGAACTTTTCGAACAAGCTTTTTCATGCAGTTGGCCCTTTACTGTGAGACTGGGAAAAAACTCTCTACCACTTTTTTACACCTTCCATGAATTGAATATGGATATAACGAAGAAGGTTTAGCGAAAAATCAAACTCAATAAAAAGTATCCTTTTTCTTCAGTTCATCAAGTCGGTATCTCCAGCAGCGATATACTGCTATGAGCCTATAATAGGCGGAAAGCAATCTTTCGAAAATGCCGTAACCAAATACTGTTAAGGATATCATTTCCGCCTTTCTCAGCAATGCCTTATTTATAGCAAGGTATATGTATCGTATCCGCAAATCGATATTCTTACTGCTTAAGTTCTCCTTGCTCATTCTCCATTTATATAAGACCTTGGGTACGTTTGCTATCTCAAACCTCTCGGATACCCTGAGGACAAAATCCATGTCCTGCGTAACCATGAAGTCTTCATCATACATCCCGACATAATCCACAATAGACTTTCTAAAAAAGAATGCGCCGTGGGCAACGTAATGATGACCCCTTAGATGGTTCTTCACCAACTCCTTATGGCTTAAAGGGCGGCTGTTTTTATCTCCTTCTCCTATCGGATTGTGATCTTCATCAATCGTAATACAGCAACTACCTACTAGCCCAATATTTGGATGTGCTTCCATATATTCAAACTGTGTCTCTAGCCTATTAGGCAATGAAATATCATCCGCATCCATCCGGGCAATGTATTCGCCCCTAGCCAACCCGAGGCCTTTATTTAGTGAGCGTGTAAGGCCTATGTTTTTCTCATTGTCAATAAGCCTAATGCGGGGATCGCCATAGGAGAGAATAATCTCCCGACTGCGGTCAGTAGACCCATCGTTAATAATTAAAAACTCAAGGTTTTTGTATGTTTGGTTCAAAATGCTGTCTATAGCCTCCCGCAGAAACCTTTCCCCATTATAGACTGACATTAAAACTGTTACTTTTGGATGAATCATAGAGTGTTCTAGCCGAATCTTAACTTTGAAAATAATCTTCGATATTTATTCCTGGTTTTTTCTTTCACCAAGAAGTATTGAGACAAACTTCCAGGAATTTTACGATTCAGGGCTCCACCATAGAATTTGTCTACCCTTTGGTTGTGGCCTTTTAAATACAACACATGATTTTCATCCTCAAATTCATACAAGCCATTTTCTTTTACGTAATTATATAATTCGCTTCCCGGAAGACCTGTATAAACATTCATACTAGTGTAATCGGGTTTGATCCGCTCAATCAACTGATAGGTTTTTTTTAAATCCTCTTCCGACTCCGGGGGAGCACCAACCACAAAACTAGCATGTGTCTTTATTCCTACTTTGTGCGCAATGTCAAAAGCGTTTATGAACTGCTCAACCTTTTCTCCCTTTTTAAAGAAGTCAAGCATACGCTGGCTCCCGCTTTCAACGCCTATATAAAATAGATTACAACCCGCATTGGCCATTAAGTTTTGATATTCAAAATCGTCCAGTTGATCAACTCTAGTTTCACACATCCAAGCAATCCGGATATTTTTTCTTAACAGAATTTCGCAAAATTCAATGGTGCGTTTTTTGTTTAAAGTAAAATGATCTTCCCTGAAATTAATACACTTTGCACCGTAGTATTTCTGTAGGTGCTGGATATCGTTGACTACCCGTTTGGCGGACATATAGCGATAAGTCTTCCCCCAGACGGCTTTTACCGAACAAAAGATGCAACTAAAAGGGCAACCGCGGCTAGTGTTAAGATTATATATCGGGCATGAATCAATACGATAATCATTCCACTGATATGGCAGATGAATGAACTCCTCCCAGGTTGGCAGGGGCAAAGAATCCATGTCCTGTATTTTCTTGCCTTGGACAATTCTTTTCTGAACCTTTCCTTCTATTATATCCAAAACACTCTTTTCGCCCTCACCGATCACCACATAATCTACATAGTCAGGAATTGTATCGGCCCCTACTGAAGTATGAGGCCCACCTACAATGATCTTACCACCCCATTTTCCCTCCTCCCGCATCTTCTGCATCTTCCGAAAGTACTCTAATGTGCTTTGGTAGCAGATGGTGTTAGAATATATGCCCACAAAATCAATCTGTTGCTTGACTAAATAATCTGTATCCAATACATTTGATGGTCTTAGATAATTGTCTTGGAAAAATACTCGATGCCCTGCATTCTTTAGCATAGCCATAAGAAAGCCCAACCCCAGCGGAGGTTTTTTTTCGTCGGTAGAAAAAGGAGCTGTCTTGGGTGCTGCTGAGGTCATCATTAAAATGTTCATCATGTTCGTTGGCCACCTTATTATGGGGTAGAATTGGAATATTTGGACAAACAAGAACTCAAAACCACGATGTCTATATCTGTCAACTCGGGATAATTTCCGAAGTAGAAGCCGCAATCATGGATAAAGTCCGTTCCTGGCAGGTCATAATTTCTGGATGCATATTTTTTATAGAAAGGTTGTCGTTGTATATTACCCGCAATCATAGGTCTGACTTCCACGCCGGCGCCTGAAAACTGGGCAAGGTACTTGGTGCGCAGTTCCCGTGTTCTGCAAAGAACAGGAAATGCAAAATTAGATAGAACCGAAATATGAGAACGATCCAGCGTAATGAGGTCGGGATTTTTTTTTACTTCTGTTTCAAGTCTTTTATAGTTCGATTCTCTCTGTTTACAGATTTCCATCAAATACTGAAGCTGATTAAGTCCGAGAAAGCCCACAATTTCAGTGGGACGCATATTAAAACCAAGATCATAAAATGTATATTTTGCCTCAAATTCACTGTCTATATTAAACCTGTTGCGCCATTTCTGTTGCTGAACCGAATTCAAATTCCTATCCCACCCATTTGCCCGCACAATGCGTAACATTTCCGCCAACTCTTCGTCGTCCGTACAAACTGCTCCTCCCTCAATCGTTGACATATGGTGCGCTACAAAGAAAGAAAAAGTTGACGCTAACGAAAAATTACCGGCCTTGCCTTCCGGCAATTCAGTCCCTAAAGCTTCACAGTTGTCCTCAAAAAAAACTATATTGTTCTCCCGGCATACTTCTTTGATCCGTACTAAATCTCCAGTAAATCCCAACGCATTAGTAAGGAAAACAGCCTGTAATTTATCGTTTTTTAATTGTGACAGTAAGTTTTCTGACATTACATTTAAAGTGGTCGGTTCACAATCTATGGGGATGGGAATCATTCCCATTTGAATTATGGGCATCACATTAGTAGACCAGGTAAGGGCTGAAAACCCCACTTTATCACCTTCCTTTAGGCGACCCATGTTTTTATATGCTTGAAACAAGGCTAAATTTGCACTTCCCCCGCTATTAAGAAGAATGCATTCTTTTCTGTCCTGAGACTTCGCAAAGGCTCTTTCAAATTCAAAACATTTAATATTCATACTAAAACGTGAGGTTCTCGATATGAATTCAGCCAAAGCAATTTTGGTATCAAATTCATTATAAAAAGTGTTTTTCATTAACGGTATCATTTATTATTTCCCGCCTTGTATTCTGCAATAGTTTGCTCAATACCGGATTTTAAAGAAACTCGCGAAGAAAATCCCAATGCCTCAATCTTATCGGTATTCAGACATTTCCTTAACATCCCGTCAGGCTTGGTTCTATCCCACTTGATTGTACCTTCAAACCCAACTTTACGGGCTATCAACCCGGCAAGTTCAGAAATCGTTATATCCTTTCCGGCACCCAAATTGATAATTTCCGGAGAATTATAATTATCCATTAAAAAAATCAACCCTCCAACCACATCGTCAACATGTATAAATTCACGCCTGGCCACGCCCAAGCCCCACAAAACGACTTCCTTTTTACCATCATCCTTTGCATCAACAAACCTTTTAACCAGAGCAGATAAAACATGCGAATTTTGCAGGTCAAAACTGTTGCCAGTACCATAAGCATTACATAGCATGGGACATACCGTTAGCATTCCGTATTGTCTGTAATAGTATTCGGCCAGCTTAAGTCCCGTTATTTTGGCAAGGGCATAGCCTTCGTTTGTCGGCTCCAGCCGGCCGCTCATTAAATATTCTTCCTTTATTGGTTGAGAACATTCCTTAGGATATATGCAGGAACTGCCAAGAAACAGATTCTTCTTTGTGTTGTATTTGTGGCATGCTTCAAACAAATTTATTTCGACCTTTAAGTTGTCCAGTAAGAATCCTACCGGATCGGCCATATTTGCTCCTATCCCCCCTACCTTAGCGGCAACCATGTAAACATAGCTAGGGCGTTCCCTGTCAAAAAAACTATCCACTTCCTGTGAATAGGCAAGGTCAAGTTCTTGCCGGGTTGGAGCGATTATGTTGGAAAAACCTTCATTTTTTAGTTCATTAAGAAGTGCCCGACCTACCATACCGGTAGCGCCTGTTACCAGAACTTTTCCCCTGCGGCTTATCATATTCTGAATATTCTGTTTACTATCTTTTCCATCATACCCGGGACGGGGGGGTTGAAAGATGCCTTTTCTCTCCTGAAGATTTCATCGAACACCACCTTCAATGTGTTATCGGAGGTGTGATTTCCTATCGATGTCCGGTACCCAGACTCTGCCACTCTTTCCCTCTCCTCATCATTTGCAAGGTAATAGTTTATCTTCTCCGCAGCATCCTCAATGTCGTTAAAACAGATAATCTCCGAGCCGATGTTAAAGAATCTTTCCAGCCCCTCCACATAATCTGTTAACAGGAACCCCCCGCACATGGGGATCTCAAAATGGCGAGCCTTGAGCTGGTTGAGATGCCCACCACCTACGGCACTGAAATTCAGATTGATCTTACTCTGGTTGAAGATATCTATCATCTCTTCAATGGATACCCTCTTGTTCCATCCCCTGCCAAAGCATTGAACGCCGACCCCCCTCTTTCCCAGTTCAGTTATCAACTCTCCTCTTATGCCATGTTTTTGACCAACAAAGGTAACATCGTATTTCTTCGGCATGCCCTCTTTACGGACATAGACCCGGTGGTTTGCTCCCCACGGGACAAGGATGGGGTTAAAGTTCATATCGAGGTATTTCCGGTAGGCCATGGGACATGTGGTTATCTGAAAATCAAGATACCTGGCGAGCTTCTTGGAGAAGCTGGCGAACCGCCACTGGTCATCCGAAAACCAGCCTATCAGTCTGGCCCCAGTTTCTCTTATCCTCACAAGGGTATCCCGCTTAACCTGGGATAAGTGTGTGATATAAACGACATAATCCAGCGCCTCAGCCCTGACCAATTCGATCAATTCGGCATTCATCTTCTCTCTGCCTATTTCATTAAATCTTTCGTAATAATTATATCGCAATGTCTTCGGGAACAGATGCTTGATAGGGTCAAATTGGTTTATATCATGGTCGTAGTTTATACAACCGACCGTCAAAACCAGTATCTTTTTATCTTTATAATTATCTTTATCTTCGAATTTATCCTTCATACTCCGCTTTGTTTTGCTATTGACTCTATATTTTTCAACATCTCTCTCAATCGCTTATCAAGCATGTGCTTTCTCAATATCCTCTCCCTGCATCTCCTGGCAATCTCCACACGATCATCATCGTGCCTCAGGTAGTAATCTATCTTCTCCTTAAGGTCTTTCGGGTTGTAAAAGCAGATAATATCCTTTCCGACATCAAACAGGCTATCCAGATCCTTTTTATACTCAACAAGGGGAAACCCGCCGCAAAGGGCCACTTCAAACGGTCTGATACTGGTACTGTTTATATGAAGGTCGGGTGCTTCAACATTCAATACTATCTTTGAAAGGGCATATATCTTTTTCCTCTCCTCAAGACTGACCCGGCTTGACTTTATCTTTTCCCTGAGAACGTTAGATGCCTCGCACCTGCGTGGTTCATACTCGCATACAGGGCCGTATATGTTAAAATCGTAACCTGTAAGTTCTTCAAAAATTACCGCTCTTTCCGGATAGATTTGTCCCACAAAGGCAAGGTCGGAAGAATACTTTACCCCGTCTTCATCCGTGATTTCTGCGACCGCCAGCATCTCGTCCGTACCGGCGGGTGGAAGAAAAAACACGTGTTTCACATATGCGGTCTTATAAACAGGGAGCATATAGCTGTCCAGGGAGAAAACGGCATCATAGAAAGAAAGACATGCCGACTGGTAGCTGTTCCATATGTGGCAGTTTGACTCCCACAGTACGATGGCGGTATGGCAGCGTTTCTTTATCTCCACTATCGTCTCAGGCAGGATAAACCAGTTGGACTCAAGGATAAACACAAGGTCATACCCCCCTCCGAGCACCTGCTTAACAAACCTCCTGTTAAGTAGTTTCTGCCCAATGTCCACTCTTGCAAGCTCATGGACTTTTGCCTTCGAATAGGACGCTCTCTCAAAAGATGAGAGCCCCTCGCTGATCGAGAATATATCAACCACCACCCCGAGTTTTTTTAAGCTTCCGGCAACGGATATGTCGAATTGGCTCAAACACCCTGTAGAGGACACAAACATAATCCTCTTTACTTCCCGATTTAAGGGGAGTCCGCTCTCAACCTTCGGCTGACCAAGGTAGGCGAAGGGGATCTGTGAAATAAGAGTAATTAACCTTTTAAGCATACTAATCTTTATCTTGTTTTATAATCATTTTTTTGTTCCCAATATAAAAGAAAGGCGGAGGAAAGGGTTCAAACAAAAGCGCCCTGATATGATTAAAAATTTCTTTGCCCGGTTTAGAAAAATCTAATTCCCTACTGGGAAATTCTCTTCGATAGTATTTCGTCTTGACAGTTGTAATCTGCTTTTTCTTTGAAGCCTTCCCGGACACTATCAAGGGAAATTGCTCACGGAACAGTTCAATACATGCCTTTGTACTTTTCTCATAAAGACTTTCCCCTGTATCTTCATTAGTAATAGGCACCTCTTTCTGAGCAATTATGTCCCCGGTATCTACCCCCTCATCAATATAATGCAAGGTTACCCCCATTCTCTTCTCTCCATTTATGATAGCCCAAGTGGTTGGGTAGCATCCCCTGTACTCTTCAGCCAGTGCCATGTGCAGATTAATGCACCCCATAGATGGAATATTGATGATCTCCTTTTTTAAAATCTGATCATAATAAACTACAACAATAATGTATGGAGAAAGCTTCCTAACAATGGAGACCCCCGTGGGTGAATTAATGTTCTTAACTGAATAGACCGGTATATTATTTTGAAACCCCAAGTCGGTTGCAGATTCGTACCATCTATCCTTTGCAATATCCGAAGGATTTACAATTATGCCGACAACCTGTTCTGTCTGCCTCTCGATAAGATATTTAAGGCAACCGCAGCCTACGTTCTTTCCACCCATAAAGAGTACTTTCATGTCTTCTTCCCTTTAAAAGAAACTACCGTACCAATAATTTTCTCCACATCCTTATCGCTCATCCCGGGATACATCGGTAAGGATAGAATTTTTTGAAAAAGCCGCTCAGCTACCGGCAGGAACGGTTTATTACCATAGCAAGGATAAAGATGAATGGGCTTATAGTGTACGCCAGTGGCAATACCATTTTCTTGCAAGTAGACACTAAGGTCGTTTCTTCTTTCCACCTTTATACAGTAGATATGCCATGAAGATTTATAGTCGCTATCATCCTCCGGTGGTGTTTCAATCCAGTCTGTATTTTTGAATGCTTCAGAATATTTTCTAGCTATCTCTTTCCTGCGGGCATTCATTCTGTCTAACTTTGACAGTTGAACCAGACCGATTGCAGCCATAATATCATTCATATGGCATTTCAAACCTATTTCATCTACAAAGTACTCCCACCAATACTTCCGATCATAGTCACTCCTGTCCCAGGTTCCCTTATCTATCCCGAGCCATCGCAGTCTTTTTGCCCTTTCAGCTATTGCCTTGTCATTTAAGGTCAAGGCCCCGCCGTCTCCCATCGCCAGGTTCTTTACTGCATGGAAGCTGAAGCAGCCAATGTCCCCAAGCGAGCCGCACTTTTTACCCTTATATTCCCCGCCGCAGGCATGGGCCGCGTCTTCAATAATAGGGATATCCCCTGCTACCTCCTTTAAGCTGTCCATATCAACGGGTCTCCCGCTATAATGGACAGGAATAATAGCCTTGGTCCTGACGTTGATCTTTCTCTTAACGTCTTCGATGTCAATTGAGAGTGTCGCAGGATCAACATCGGTAAATATAGGGGTGGCAAGGTTGTATGCCACCACATGGGCGGTTGAGACAAATGTCATAGTGGGGACGATCACCTCATGCCCATAATTGATATGCAAAAGCTTTAAAGCCAGATCGAGAGCAGATGTGGCGGAGTTAACACCCACGGTATAATCAACACCGATATACTCGGTAAACCTTTTCTCAAACTCTACGGTCTTAGGACCTAAACCTATCCAGCCGGACTTCAGAACTTCCGCAACCGCCTCAATCTCTTCCTGCCCCATGTTGGGCTTAAAGACCTGGATCATTTGACATTTCCTCCAACCTTTTCAATTCTCACATGATGTCCGATCGCCAACCCGCTGCTCTTCATTTCATTATAAAAATTGGCATTGAAATATTTGTGTATTTCAACCAGTTTATCTCTGTTTTTACTGTCGATCAAATAATTAAGCAATAACAATACAAGATTTACTAACGATCCGCAGGGTTTTATTTCGTAATTAGATATACCCTGACAATCTTTCATAAACAGATCGAGATCTACTACGGTGGGCACACCGTATTCTATGTGCTCCCTTGTCTGGAAGGCCCCTGTCATGCTGTAAAAAAACCTGTTATAATCTGGTAAACCCTTCGGAAGGGCTGTAGGGACAACGATATTTATCTCAGTCCTGGCCACCCTTATAAGTTCCGTTATAAACTGCTTTCGGCTATCTTTTGGTATATGTTCCAAGGTGTCGGTACTGCAAACAACATCAATGCTATTATCCGCAAAAGGAAGAGGCATGGCGCTAATACCGTTTGTTGATAAATCTGCTAATATGTAATCGTGGTTAGGTAAAAACAGACCTAACAAACCATGTCCACCCCCAACATCCAGAATAGTTTTTTTTGTTCTAAACTTTGAGTTAACTTCATCCGCAACCACTTTAAATCGTACATACTGATCAACTGGAAATTCCAACAGATCTACTTCTTTCACTTGGTTGATCACCGCTTTTGCTTCTTCTGGAATGTATTCATCCGCCTGACGAATCTCAGAATTGAGCAACCCAAGCTTTTTCATCATAAGAAGCGGAGCCCCAGTCTTTGCTCCCAAATAATTTGCTGTACGATAACAAGCTAACGACAAATACAAGTTATTAATATGAGATGATTCTTTTGAATAACATTCTGCTAATTCTAAATGCAGATCATAACTTAGGGGATCTATTTTTACTTTGTTTATAATATTACTGGCTTTGTTTATAATATTACTGACACTAACCTTTCGGGATCTATTTATTTTACTAATTAATTTACTTAACATAGTCAATTATTGGGTTGTGGTTTCTAGTAAGCTAACCACTCATAATCTACCATAAAAGTTGGACATGATTTACCTGTCCGGGGATAATCTGACTGGACAATAAATTCTCCCATAAAGTTAGCCCCATATGGAGAGGCCATACTCCTATCAAAAATAATTACTACAACTGCATATTTACCACTTGTCAACATAACTTTATTGACTTTAACCTCAAAATATCCCTTATCTTCAATAGATTCGATTTTTATTTTACTCATTTCTGTGTTTCCGCAGAAGCACGGCAAATTGTCATCTCTTACCACTCCGAACTGTATAACTGGATTAAGCACTTTATTTTTAGCAAAGTATTCTACTCCAATAATCATGCTATCTGAACTTTTAAACACACTGCATTTTTTACGGTCTTTGTCAAACAGTTCAACATTGGTTATTTCTACCTCATTACTGCCCTGATTAAGAAGACCTTTAAGATTAACTGTTACTTCTTGATTCATTTTTGTTTGAAAAGCTTGAATAGTCTTGTTTGAATCCCCGTCACAAATCATTTCTCCTTTGTATAAACAAATAGCCCTGAGGCACATAAATCTCACAGTATGCAAAGCATGAGTAACTAGTATAGTAGCTACTCCTTCTTCTCCCAACTTTAATATTTTGTTCAAGGCTTTTTGCTGAAACTTGTAGTCCCCCACAGATAAAACCTCATCCACCAATAATATCTCAGGCTCAACATGGGCAGCCACCGCAAACCCTAACCTAGCATACATCCCTGAGCTATAATGCTTCACCGGCGCATCAATAAAATCTCCAATATCGGCAAACGCCACAATTTCATCAAATTTCTTGTCTATCTCTTTTTTGCTCATCCCCAGGATAGCGCCATTAATATAAACATTTTCCCGCCCGCTAAGCATGGGATGAAAGCCGGCGCCTACTTCTATAAGCGCTCCCACCCGGCCTTTTATTTCAATTTTTCCTTTATCAGGCATAAAGATACCGTTGAGCATCTTTAGCAAGGTGCTTTTACCAGAGCCATTAGGGCCGATAATCCCCAGGGTCTCCCCCCGGCGCAGTTCAAACGAGACATTATCCACAGCCCAGAACTCACCGTCCCGCAATATTTCCGAGCGGGAGCTTAAGCCCACTATGTTGCGGCCAATGTCCTTAGCCCCATAAAGCATCACATGCTTCAGGCTGCGGCAGAATTTCTTGGAGACGTTGGTGGCACGCACCACTATATCATCAGACATGTTTTTAACCACAGATGGACACCGATGAACACAGATTATAGGATTTTCTTTTAATTAGTTTTATCCGTATCTATCTGTGCTTATCGGTGGTTAATATTATAAAATGACCCTTTTTATTTGAATCTTTGGAGTACCAAAATTCAGCAAAAGGCAAATGTGTAAACCGGTAGCTTTCAAATAATTTATACATTGGGCAAGATGTACATCTTCTAAGTTCTTACATGCTTTCAACTCAACAATTACTTGATCTTCAATAAGTATATCCGCTACATACTCCCCAACAATAATACCGTCATATTTAACCGTTATCTTATGCTGCTGGTTGACTTTTAATCCATTTTTCCTCAACTCATGAGCCAGAGCGTTTTCATACACCTTCTCAAGAAAACCACATCCTAAGATGTTGGAAACGGTAAAGCTACACCCAATTATCTTTTCAGTAATTTCATCCTTATTCATCTGTGTTTATCTGCGTTCATCAGTGGTTTAAATCCTCTCTGGGATTTTGGTTTCCACCAGATGAAACAGCCGCCAGGATATAAGGAATACAACCAGGCAAAAGATTGATGACCACATATATCCACCCAGATTTGGGATACTTCCATAAAGAACCGCTTCCCGGCAGCTAACAATTATAATGCTCAATGGATTCCATTGGTTAATTATACCAAGAATGCCCGATTCGGGAGGGGGATAAACCACGGGCATTAAAAACAGGAGATAGGTGGTCAGCAAAGTTACCAAATTGACTGTATCCCGAAACAAGCCGGCCAGCAGCGCCAGAAAAAAGCCCAGTCCCAAAGCAAGGAAAAATATTGGTAAGATTAGTAAGGGAAATAGCAGCGCCATTCCCGAAGGCATGACCCCAAATATTATAAAAACCACAATGGTTAACCCTATCCTTACCAGTAATTCCACAATGGCTTGCCCCATGGCGGCGATTACCAAAGATATTTTGGGGAAATTAATTTTAACCACCATAGAACCGGCCGAGACAATACTACTGGTACAGGCCGCCAGGCCTTTGGAGAAAACCACCCATATGGTCAGCCCTAACAGGGCAAACACTGGATACGGCACATCCGCCGTTTGTATATTCATAACCCCCGAACGGTTTAAAAACACAAACACCCCTACAGTAATTAAAGGATTTATCGCTGCCCATGAAACACCTAGCAGCGATTGTTTGTATTTGGCGGAGAAATCTCGCAGAAATAACCGCCAGATCAACTCACGGCTGCGGGCAAGCTCCACAAACATCTCTTTCCACACAGCCCAAAATCCCATGTGGAGCTGCTTGTCAGGTTGGTATATAGTGACATTATCAGCCGGCATAGCTCATTTTCCCCTCCCCTCCCCTCCAATTTAACTTGTGCCTAATAACTCTCTTTTCCTTCAGCCCCAAACTTATTTGTGTTACCTAGCAGAAGAGGCGCCTGTTTTAGTAAAAGCTCTATTTTATTTTTCTGTTTGGCAAATTCATTTATAAGATCATAAAGCTTAGCCGCCTCTTCCGGAACTGCATTCTCCCCGTTTTGGCAAAAACCGGCCAACATTCCCTCAACTTGTTCAAGATAACTGCCGGCGAACAATATCTTAGAGTTTAACCCTGGCAGGATACCATTCCTGAAGATAACCGCAAGGTCTTGCTCGGCAGTGAAGCAATCCTTACGCTCATCCTTGACCCAGGCCTTATGTAAGGCGCACAAGTTTTGCAGTTTCTTAATGGCCCCCCATACCGTGCTCTTGCTTATGTTAATCCGCTCGGCAATATCATCCAGAGGAAGTGGTCTATTAGTTATATAAAGCAGCACATAAACTTGACCAACAACCCTTTTCCAACCTATAAGATCGGACAGCTTGCCTCCCATTTCAATGAAAACATCCTCCAGCCTGTCTTTGGTCTCTACTCCCATGATTTGCTCTGTTCAGATAAATTAGAATATTCTAATTAAACTTAAATATCACCTTTCTTGAAAAATAGCATGTTCCTGCTTGTCTGTCAAGCTTTTTGTGTTATAGGGTCGGGGAAAGTTATGATTGGGGTCCGTGACCCTACTGTCCATAAGACAGGGGGCGTAACCAGTCTTGACTTATTCGTGGATGATACAGTATAGTTATTGGCGTGAATAGATTCCAAATGAAGCCATAGGGACGGATGAGAAATAGGGCGCGGGGTCGAGAAACCCCTTTGCTTGCAGCGCTGGATAAAGAGGGATTATCAGATGAGGAGCGCATTAATCACCGGCATTACCGGCCAGGATGGTAGTTACTTGGCTGAATTTCTCCTGGGTAAGGGTTATGAAGTTCATGGCTTGATCCGAAGGGCCAGCACATTTAATACCGGCAGAATAGACCATATATATAAGGACCCGCATCTGCCTGAGGTTAAGCTGTTCCTCCACTATGGCGATCTCTCCGATTCAGGCCAACTGGTAAATCTGGTCTATAACATACAACCGGAGGAGATCTATCATCTTGGCGCTCAGAGCCATGTACGGGTGAGTTTTGATATGCCGGAATACACGGGCAACACTACCGCACTCGGCGCCATAAGGCTCTTAGAAGCCGTGAGAAGGAGCGGTATAAAGACCAGGTACTATCAGGCCTCATCCTCAGAAATGTTTGGCGCCGCCCCGCCGCCCCAGAATGAGCTGACCCCTTTTTGTCCCCGAAGTCCATATGCCGCCGCCAAGGTTTACGCCTATTGGATGACCGTTAACTACCGGGATGGATATAATATTTTTGCCTGCAATGGAATATTATTTAATCATGAATCCCCCAGAAGGGGGGAAACTTTTGTAACCAGGAAGATAACTC